>CAZIAU010000028.1:0-12984 GCA_964536755.1 uncultured Bacteroides sp.
AGACCATATCAGTGAGAAATATCCATTTGCCAGCGCTTACAGGGTGATAAAGCTGGAAATAGTTGCCCGCGATGAACATATTCCTGATCTGGTAAGAATAATCAAAGATAATGGCCGGACAGGATACAGGGGGGATGGGATCATTATCGTATCACCTGTTGATGAAGTTTATAAAGTCAGGTCTGATGAAGTGGGTATTCTGGCCCTTTAATAGCTACTCAAATGATGCAAACAGGCAGCGAATACAAAAAAGATATAAATATTATCCAAAATAGTGTAATGCGCTGAAGAATAACATATTGTAGTTTTAATATATAAAAGTATTCATTAATAGAAATAATAAAAAGGAGGATATCATGAGACTATTAAGAAAGAATGAAACAGTAATAAACGCCTTTCAATGTCCAATGAAATGTGAAGGCGAAAAAACTTACAGCTCACCGGGAAATTGTCCGGTTTGTAATATGAAATTAGTAGAAATAAACAAATAACACTCTCTTTAACAGCATTATATAATGCTTATTATAGTACAAATTTGTAAAACTTAAAATAAAGATAATTATGAAACGTTTATTTCCTATTCTTGCCGTTACAGCAATATTGGTTAGTGCCTGTACAGGCAGCAGTCAAAAACAAAATGAACGGATTAATACAGGTACAATGATGCACCAGGCAGATGATAACCATAATCATGGTAATGGTGAAGAGATGAATCACCATGATATGGAAATGGGACCCGGTATGAATGAGCACATGGATAGTTCTCCTATGACTGTCCGGGAATCCCAAACAACTTCTCCGGTGATCGATTCATACTTAAAAATCAAGAATGCCCTGGTTGCAGATAATGGTAAAGAGGCTGCTCTGGCCGGAAAAGGTCTGGTAAATGCATTTGATAATTTCGACAAAAGTTCTGTTCCTGCCGTGAAAATGTCTGAACTCAAAGAAATAATCGAAGATGCAAGAGAAAATGCGGATCATATTTCAGAGAATAAAGGGGATATTGATCATCAGAGAGAGCATTTCGATTTGCTCAGCACAGACATCAAGGACCTGATAGCCATCGCTGGCGCTGATCGAACTTTGTACCAGATATTTTGCCCGATGTACAATAACGGTGAGGGTGGTATGTGGTTAAGCGCTAATAACGAAATAAAAAATCCTTTTTACGGAAGTAAAATGATGACCTGTGGTGAAGTGAAGACTGTAATATCGATACAATGAGGTGGTTAAAAGGAACAGTAATCTTAATAATCGTTGCGTTGGTGGGGATACAGTTTATTCCCATCTCACGCAACGTTAGCAAGGATGTACCTTCAACGGACTTTATCCTGACGTTCAAACCAGCTGACAACGTGTCGGATATATTGAAAACATCCTGCTACAATTGCCACAGTAACAATACTGATTATCCCTGGTACAGTCACATTCAGCCCGTTGGCCTATTAATAGAAAACGATATAAACAATGGTAAGGATGAACTCAATTTAAGTGAATTTGGGGACTATTCCACCAGAAAGCAAAAAAGCAAGCTGACAACAATGATAAGCGAGATAGAAGAGAATGAAATGCCACTCCCTTCATACACATTTATTCACCATGATGCAAAACTATCAATGGAAGATAAAAAAGCTGTAACAGGATTTCTCGAGTCATTAAAAGATAGTATTTAATTGCATCAAAGTATGGATAATACTGAAAATAAATATTACTGTCCGATGCGGTGCGAAGGAGATAAAGTATACAGTGAACCCGGAGATTGTCCCGTGTGCGGAATGCATTTGAAAAAGGAGGAAAGTACTTCAGGTTCAAAGCTAATTTATACCTGTCCCATGCATCCTGAGATCAGGCAGAACGGGCCGGGTTCATGTCCGAAGTGCGGTATGGATCTGGTTCCTGAAAAGGGAGAAGAAACAAGCGAGGAAGAAAAGGCATATAAAAAGATGGCTACAAAATTCTGGGTGGCGCTGGTCCTGAGTTTACCGGTTTTTGTAATAGCGATGTCCGATTTCTTCGCATTTCTCCACCTGGATAACATTGCTTCAAAAAAGGTGTGGGGATGGATAGAATTTATTCTTGCATCACCCGTGATCTTTTATTCGGGCTGGATTTTTTTCAAGCGTGGATGGAGTTCAATCCGTCGTTGGTCCCCCAATATGTGGACATTGATTTCAATCGGCGTTGGAGCCGCCTATCTGTTCAGCGTATTTGCGCTTTTAATCCCTGGTGCCTTTCCAGCCCAGTTCAGGGACGAACAGGGCAATGTCCATCTCTATTTTGAAGCTGCAGCTGTTATCCTTACCCTTGTGTTGATGGGACAGGTACTCGAACTCAGGGCCCATAGCAAAACGAGCTCTGCTATAAAGGACCTTCTTGACCTGGCCCCCCCTGTTGCCAGAGTAATCCGTAATGGACGGGAAACTGAAATTCCGTTGGAAGAAGTTAAAGTAAATGACATTCTGCGGATAAGACCTGGTGAAAAAATCCCTGTTGATGGGATTATTATCGAAGGCCATGCCGTGATTGACGAAAGTATGATAACAGGCGAGCCTATCCCTGTGGATAAGACTGAAAACGACATGATAACCGGAGGAACGATCAATGGGAAAACTTCATTTACCATGAAGGCAGAGAAAGTCGGATCAGATACTTTACTTTCCCAGATTATTGAAATGGTCAATGAAGCCAGCCGTTCGCGTGCTCCCATACAGAGACTTGCTGACGTGGTGGCCAAATATTTTGTACAGATTGTTGTTGGATCAGCCATACTGACATTTATTATCTGGGCCATATGGGGACCTGAGCCGGCATATGTGTATGCATTCGTAAACGCCGTTTCTGTTCTGATCATAGCCTGTCCCTGTGCCCTGGGATTGGCCACGCCCATGTCCATCATGGTGGGGACAGGAAGGGGAGCCCAGTCGGGGGTACTTGTGAAGGATGCCCGGGCCATTGAGGAAATGAATAAGGTCAATTCATTGATCATCGATAAAACAGGTACGATAACAGTGGGCAAGCCGTCTCTGAAATCCTATAAGTCTTTTGGAAAGTTGCCAGATGATGAAATATTATCCATTGCAGCCTCGGTTGATTCTTACAGTGAACACCCGGTTGCCGATGCCATTGTACGGGGAGCAAAAGAAAAAGGAATTGAACTGAAAAAAATTGAAAATTTTGAATCGGTTACAGGCAAAGGAGTCATAGGTATCTACGATGGCAAGGAAGTAGGGCTCGGGAATGCCAGGTTATTGGATGACTTCCACATATCGATGGATAAGAATTGGGAGCAAGAGGTGATAGACTGGCAATCAACGGGACAGACGGTCATGTATATGTTGGTCGATGGTAAAATTGAAGGGATTGTTAGCGTAGCAGATACTATCAAGGAAACATCTTTAAAAGCAATTAAGGACCTGCAGAATATGGGGGTCCGGATTTATATGCTGACCGGTGATAATGAATATACTGCAAAAGCAGTTGCAGAGGAATTGAACCTGGATGGCTTCCAGGCTGAATGTTTGCCTGAAGATAAATTTCAAAAAGTAAAAGAATTGCAGGAAAAGGGAGAGATTGTGGCTGCGGCAGGAGATGGAATCAATGATGCACCGGCACTTGAACAGGCCAACATCGGTATTGCCATGGGAACAGGAACCGATATAGCCATGCAGAGCGCTGAAATCACCCTTGTAAAAGGAGATTTGAATGGAATTGTCAGGGCCAAAGATTTAAGCCATAAAGTAATGAAAAACATCAGGCAGAACCTGTTCTTCGCCTTTGTTTACAATTCCATTGGAGTACCAATAGCTGCGGGTGTTTTGTTCCCGTTTTTTGGAATTTTGTTGAGTCCGATAATTGCTGCTGCAGCAATGAGTTTCAGTTCTGTCTCGGTAATTACAAATGCTCTGCGCCTGAGGAAGAAATAGCTGTTTGATGAATACACCAAGTTGTTTAGCGAAAAACCAAAACCAATAAAAGAAAGCAATGATGCGAAGTAGGATGGATGTCTTATATAAAAACCATCTTTCTTGAGATTGTGATTTTGCCTGATAGTTACATCCACGGTGAAATATCTTCCCAATGACCTGTTAACGGCAATTCTTAAAAAAATCCCCGTGTAAATCAACAAAATTCCCAGGTACCTTATAATATTGTTGCTCCCAAACGGGAAATAGTATTTGTGTGCAATAAACACTTCACTAAAAACAGTGGTGATTATATCGATCCAAATCAAATAGAGCGATCCTTTATCTGCATTCTTCTTGTCGGAATTTTCAGATCGAAAAATCCTGTTCACAACGATTTCAGATATAACCAAATCCCATATGTAATTGTGAATAATAATTCCATCGTGTTCAGAAGATCAATACCAGGCCTTAATTATACGGTTTTTCATTTGTCAGTCCTCCTTCAATCTGTTTATCAGGATCTCCATTGCCCTGTCTGTAGCCTTAAGAATTGATTCCCGGTATTCGTTTGAGGCATTTTCACCGGCAAATTCCCGGAAAGCCCTGATCATATTCAGTCCCTCGTTCACCGATTGCGGAACTGCGATCCCCTCTCCTCCGGCATAGAAATAGATGGGACTGGTGTGGGCGTAACGAAGCCGGTTGGGATCCTGGTACAAGTTCACCCGGGGGCTCCTGTACGCCTCAAGTTCCCGGTCGTCCAGCAACGTGTCCCTGTCGGTACATCGGGCACACACCCAGGAGCTACCAGACAGGCTCACCCTGCAATTCTTTTCAAAACTCAGGGCACCCATGGCCCGGAAACTGTGAACCACCTTGCCGTTGACCACTATCTCAACCTTTTCGAGGGGTGAATCAGAGATTGCTTTAACCCACAGGTTCACACTCCTCGTTCCGCTGAAAATTAAGGAATCACCCGGCTGAAGCCCTTCTGATGATGACAGGAACAACATGGGGCCATTGGTAACAAAATTCCGTCCGTCCTTCCAGTTCTGGTACACCTGCCGGATACTATCGCCCGGTCCGGAACGGATATAAGCCCTGTTGTAACCCGCAGGGCATTCTTTCGCACCGGTTGCCGAACCTGCCCCGGCTGCCAGTTTCAAGCCGCAATTTAGCAGCCGGTAATAGGTATCGGTATTCATTCGCATCATGCCTTCCGGGCTGTCCGGATAGACGGGCAGGCCTTCCACATTCAGCAGGTTCGAATACCCGGAACGGGGCTGGTACCTGTGCATGTGAAAATTGTTGTTGCACACGTTCACAATATCGACGTAACCGAGCAGGGCATCGACCAGCACTTCCCTTGACCAGCCTGACTGGTAACAATTGAGCGCCCCTTTTTCACGGCCATAAACTGCCCCGGCCAGATTGGGCATTCCCTTGTCCCCATTAAAAGGGAATGGATGGGGGAGGTTAATGATATACAGGGCGCCCCACGCTTCTTCAATCTCAACATCGAAGACCGAAACGGGAGTGTTTATTCCGTCAAATTGCAGTACCCGGCAGTTGCCATCGCCTACGGGGACCTCGAAGCGAGGATCATTCCACCACTGCAGGCTGGTACCCAGTGACAGATCTTCAGCGGCACACATGGCTGACACATCCGCGGCATTTCTGTGCAAATGATTCTCAGCTGATGCATACCCCAGTTCGGCCATATGGATCCATCTTTTCAACACAATCTCAACCTCCTCATTACCCTTACCCTGAAGATGAAGTTCCCTTTTTAACCGTTCATATTCCTTGCCCCTTTCCACACGAAGAATCAGGTTGCCTGAAGTCGTATGGATCTCGGAAACTCCTGGGCACATGAACCAGATTTCCCTCCCGATCTGAAGAGTGACTGAATTGTCGGGGACAAAGGAATTCCCGGACTGATCTGTCACCAGCACACGTGCCGGAACGGTCTTACCGGTCTGTGAATCAATGATTTTAAGCCTGACCGTGGCAGCATTCGATTCGCTGATCCAAAAGAGGGGTAAAAGCCAGATCAGAAGTTCTAATATCCGTTTAATTTTTCCCAGGGCTAGGTTCTTCTTTATTATCATGGGCTTTAGTTATTTCTCAGGTATTCAAGGATCACTTCAACGGCTCTTGGCGAGATCTGGTGAAGCCTGTGTGTGGAATCCAGGAACACACCGTACTTACCTTCACCCAGTTCCTGCAACCGCTGCTTTAATACAGGTTCATAGCTCCTGAATCCTGTACCACTAAAACAGCAGGCGTCAAATTGGTTCAGGATCTGCAGCTGGCTGCGACCTTTACCATAGGCACCCATGATGTAAAGTTCGAGATAGTTGGCCCTGTTGTAAAGTCCGGGTACCCGCTGCTCAAAATCCCCCAGGGTACCTGATTTCAGCAGATCCTGCGACCGAAGGTAGACCGGTAGCGATCCTGCCACAGGGAAACTGATATCGATCCGCGGATCGATGGCCGAATAGAGCGTGGTTGTCCATCCTCCCCCGGAAAGACCTGCCATAATGATCCTGTCGCAACCGCTCCGGAAGGCATAGTTAACCGTGGCTGCTACCGGCTCCATAAAATATTTCACAGAGTTCCCCTTTTCGGGTATCAGGAACGCCATATACTCGTGGGAGGAGATATACAATTTGCCAAAACGCCCGGTATGGACTACGGGCTTGTTGTTCATTCCCAGCAAAGGCATGGAAAGGGCATACACATCACAGCCCTCCTTCAGCAAGGCCTCAATGGTACGGGAACCGATCGTAAACTTTCCACCGTGTCCCTGGTGGTAAATAGCTGCCGAGCAATTTGAACTGATCGGTATAAAATGATATACGTAACTGTTCAGCCCGAATTCCATGGAGACCGTAAGTTTATCGATCTGTCTCAGGTTTTCGAGTGATTCAAAATCTGCGTCCTCGATTCCTTCTGTGACCGCTGCGGGTAGTTTCTCAAACGGGAAGCCCTCATCTCCCCAGAGGAATTCAATGACCGAATTCCTTTTTTGTTCCAGCTCTTCGGGCGTGTGAATATCGATGATGGATCCCACATCGAAATGCAACTGCGCTGTATCAATACCTAACCCGGTACGGAACAGGTCCATAATCCCGGATTCCTGGTCCCCGTCAAACCAGAGGGCAGATTCCGGGATGATCTCCCTGGGGTGACCCTCCCATTCCCAGTACACCCTCATGTAGGATTTCCCGTATATCAGGCGGTATGATAAATGCAGTGACAGTTGTCCATCCTTCCCTGTGCTTATTTTTCCAGAGGTTTGCCCCGCTCCGTTCCAGGTATCAATTACGTTTTGATCGTTGACCATTAGCTTTATTTCATTGTTGGCCTCACCATAAAAAGTAATATCGGTATGGGCAGGCACTTTAAGATGGCCGATCCAGTAAGCCGAAAAATCATTTTTGTCCTGCCAGTCTGCGTCTTCCGAATTCAGGCTGTTCAGGTACCAGGGCGAGGTCATCCGGGTCATCTCCACATCGTCGAACAACAACCCGATCAGCCCGCTGTTCTCCTGACAACTTACCTTTCCCGTGACAAGGCAAACAAGTAACCATATGGACAGTGTCTTTTTCATATGTTCCGTATTTTTAATTCATTTCCATCGCTTCGATCAGTCTGGGGAACAAGGTGTTCTGACTGGACTGTGATTCGGAGTGTAACAGGTATTCACCCGGTATGACCTCACGCGGGTGACCATCCCATTCCCATTCCAGTTTCATGTTCCCACCGGTTCCTTCCTCATGGTCATAGGAGATCTCCAGCAGGTACATATTGTTCCTGGTACACCGGATCTCTTTCTGAACTTTGAATGTTCCATCCGTTTCCAATTCCAGGTATTCTGTACCGATTTTTACCTGTGCTGGTCTGTCGGAGGAGACGATCAGTGTAAGTTGACCGTCCACGGGGGCCATTATAAAACCGCGCCATTTATACGACCAGTGCCTTCCTATTTCTTCGTCCTGGTCCCAGTTATAATCAACGCATTTCACATCCTTAACCGAAACAAGGTCCCTGAATCCCGGGTTACCGTAAAATATGCCGGCAAGACCCTCCAGATCCGGACGATAGAATTCAGCTGTCTTTTCAACATCTATCTCCTGCCTGTATAATTCAAGTTCTTTTTCATAGAGGGGAAGCAGATCATTCCAGTGATAGGGGGTTTTTTTAAGGCGTATCGGATGTGTTGCCGGTACATCGCTCACACTTTCGTACAGAGGCAGGGTCGTATGGCACAACTCCCTGAAATCTTTTACGGATTCTGAAAGATAATTCAGAAACAGCTCCTTGTTCTTCCCGGCTTCTGTCCCTTCATTCAGCAGAACCCAGGACCTTAAAGCCATAACCTTGTGCAGGTAAAAGCGTGCTGCATGCAACTCTGCTTCCGCATCGCCGGCAAAACGAGTTAATTCCTTCCGGTGAAGAGTGGCAAGCGACAGGGCGATCCTGGCTTCCTCCAGCGCTTTTTCAGCCCCCGTAACCTTCCCTGACAGGAAATCTATGGGTGATTCATCATGTACGGTATGTCCCTTTTTAAGAGTCTCGATATATTCCGGTATACGCAATGTGGGTTTCAGATCCAGGAAAGGGATCCCGTTCGAGACCTGCAGCTGTTCCAGGGTGAGTCCCGCTGTAACGATGGTGTGGTTATCATAGCCCATCCAGATGAGGCGCTGAAGGGCAGGGAGCACATCGGCACCGGTTTCGACAGATTTCAGGTAATGCCTGGCAGAATTCCTGTTGCCATAGCGCTGGGTCAGCAGATTCAGCCAGTATTCCTTGTCACTTTTCCTGTCACGGTAAGGATCCCAGGCATATCGGCTCCACGCTGTAAAAAAGAGAGTATCCCTGTTCCACTGGTATTCTTTTATTCCTGCATCACTGCCGTAAGGCCAGCGCCAGGCTTTACGCGGATGAAGGTGGATACTTCCTGCCCCGGATTCAATGTTATTCCTGACGATAGACTGAATATATGACGGCGGGTTCCATCGAAAGGGTTCCAGGTTAGCTGCCAGATGAATATTCACGACAAAATTACCATTCAATTCGGCCCATACGGCATTCTCGGGATCGACCCGGGTATCGGCGATCATTTCCACGTTGAATTTGCGCACAAAATAAAGGTCCGGATAGTGATCCACGATCCTGCGTGCATGTTCGAGATCGAAAAACCAGGCGCGCATAAAAACGGTTGGAGTGAAGCCGGTGCTTTTTATTGCTTTGAATATTACATTGTTAATCCAATCGTCTGAATATTCCCGGTCGAGACCTTCACCCGGAGTGACAAAAAGCCCTGCTTCCGGGAACTCACTCACGAACTTTGAAATAGAGTACTCTGTATAGGCAGCCAGTTCATCCGTGGGAGTGGATACCTCTCCGGGTAAGTGGTGAGCCTCCTGGTAATATACAGAGGTATGGATATTGTAAAATTCAAAGAAAAATTTGATGTTGCGTTTCCCTCCTTCGGCGATCAACCACTTCAGCATATCGTGGTTTTCACTGATCTGTTCATCTGAGAGGCCTGACTGGGCTTCCGTGAACCTGTCGAATTTTACGAAATAGTCGAAAGGATGACCGTTCCACAGTACGATGTAATTGAATCGTTGGGCAACCAAAAAATCCAGGAAATCCAGCCACAGTCCCCTGTCGTAGAAGAAGGGAAATTCCCCGGGTGTAATGGCATAATTATATTCGCCCAGTTTCATCAGTTGCAGAGAGATCCCGCGCCATTTCATTACCGGTGAACCTGTGTTTACCAGCCCTGCAGGAACGCCTTTGTGTTGGGAGAGCAGACTGGCTGCTTCCTGCGAACCATAAATCACACCTGCCCCGCTGCCACCGGTGATATACAAAGTATCTTCTGTAAACCTGATCCTGTAGCTTTCGCGGTTTTCCATGCCGGTGTCTGTGCGCAGCTCCAGGCGGACTTTTTCAACCGGTTTTCCGGTCCGGTCAGTTTCCTTCAATGCTTTTATCAGTTCTGATCTTCCGTATGCAAGTTGTGTGGCATCAAAATCGTTCGACCCCTTGTTTTTCGTACAGGCGAATGTTAAAATCAAAAGTAATGAAAACCACATATTTCTCAACAGCATCATTTTCTAATGAGTTTTAATCGGTAAATCCTGCTGGCCCCGGTGCAGCAGGATCCCATATTGTGGCATGTATATGGTGCAGATACTCCCTGGTAGAATAGTAGAAGACAGCTACCATTTTGCCATCTGAGCGGGTCAGTACACGCGGGTATCCCAGATCATTCAGTTCCATATCCTCCGACCAGAATTCGTCAATCAGGATCTGCGGCTCGCTCCACGTTCTTCCTTCATCGGAACTGTAGGCTACCTGAACGGTTCCGAATTCTCTTTCACCGAATACGGCGCACAGACGGCCGTCCAGGGTTTGTGCAAGTGAAGGAGGATTCCCGTTCCCGGCCCCGGCATCACCAACTTTTGACTGGAACGTCCAGGTACGGCCCCCATCCACCGAAGCATAAGCATCCACCCAGTTTTTGGTCTGCAAATCCTCGTGCACATATTTACGTCGCATCACTGACAGGAGTTTCCCGTCTTCCAGCAAAAAAGTTTGCGACATCACGGCACGGCACTGGGTTGCATATGGATTTTTCATCTCATCTTCATACAGGGGTACCCTGAATGACTCATGGGCCTCCTCTTCAAGGAAAGGTTTAACAACCCATCCCATAAACTTAAAGTTCTGTCCGCCGTCAGAAGTTTTCATACAGAAAAGACGGTCGGTGCCGAATTCCCCTTTGATCCTGGCAGAAAGGAATACCAGGCATTCATTTGGACCGGTTACCACGTAATCGGTACGTGGTGTGAGTTCGCCCAGTCCATATTTTTTTATTTCGGGATGGTTGAGAAGATCGCCAAAACTGTATGGACCTTTCCAGGTGATCCCCCGGTCTTCACTGTAGAAAAAGTGTCCCCTGGGATCTTCTGAGCCATGGTAGGCGGTACCGACTATCCGCATAACAAAGCCCGGGGCCAGGAAATCTATTGGTTCTTCCAGGATTTTGAATTCTGGCTGTGCTCCCAGATCACCTACAAAATTCTCCGGGTCGCAGGCCTGCCAGGTTTCACCACCGTCCTTACTGCGAGCCAGCCAACTTGAGTAGGGTTCACTAATATTATGCCCTTCTTTCAGTTCATACCCCCCATGGGTAAAACCGACAAGTATTTCATCGTCTTTGAAAATAAAAGCTCCGTTATTAGCCGGCCAGGCTGCATACCTGCCTTCTTTTGCAAAAACAATTACCTGCCTGGCGTCTTTAACATGTTGATAGCCGGGTGATCTCCGGTTTTCCGAACAGGAGACAGCCCATAAAAGGCTTGTTGCAAGAATAGTATAAAAAATATGAATTTTCATGGTTATAGTATAGTTTAATTGTTTTTCAGTTGCTTACGTTCATTCAACAGCCAGGTCCTTATTCCCCTTGATGCCTGGTCGTCATCCTCCGGAAAGATGGCCCTGTTTTCATAGGGGTCTTTTTCCATGTGGAACAGCTCGCCGCTTTCATAAAGTTTCCATTCCTGGTTCCGTATCCAGGCTTTTCCTTCCCATTCCTGGTACACCCACTCCCTGGGATGCGAACCCAGGCCAAGGATCTGCGGGGCAAAACTCTGTCCGTCAATGGGCCTGTCGGCAGGGATTTCAGCTTCTGCAAGTTCCGCGAATGTAGGCATGAAATCACTGAAATCGATCAGGTCATTGCAGGTGCTGCCTGCCTGGATAACACCCGGCCAGTTCAGGATCAGGGGAACATGGGTACCGGCGTCGGTCATGAAACTTTTACCACCCCGTATCAGCGTGTCGCCAATTTCTGAATACACAGGTTCCCTGATGTAGTTTCCGTTCTCGTAACTGGTGATATACCCGTAAGGCGTTCCGTTATCACCCGTAAAAAGAATCAGGGTCCTTTCCCTGAGATGAAGTTCGTCAAGGGCCTCCACAATCCGTCCCACCAGCTTATCTGCGTATTCCACGTTCTCTTTGTAGCTTTCGTACCGTCCTTTTACTCCAAATGGCGGGGGAGACGGCAGATCATTACTTATTTCATGGGCAAGTGTCATCGAAAAATATGCCAGGAAAGGTTCCTCGCGGTTTTTCCGGATGAAATCAATCAGGAAATCAGTAAAAACATCAGGACCGTACAGATCGTGTACATCATCCCTGATATTTCCGTTTTGGTAGATAAGCGGTTGGTAGTAACGGGGCCCCTCGTGCCAGCCGAACACGCAGCTCTGGTCGAAACCCATTTTCCGGATATGGTCCGGGTCATCTTTGAGCAGAGCCATCTGCCATTTCCCGGATATGGCTACACGGTATCCGGCCTTTTTCAGTACGTGCCCGAAAGTGATCTCCTCAGCAGGGATATGACCCCATTCCTGGCCGGTCCTGAATCCGTATCTGCCGGTAAGGAGTTTTACACGCGAGGGGGAACAGACCGGAGCGCTGTAGCAGTGGCTGAACTGCATTCCTGATCGTGCAAGCGCATCTATATTTGGAGTCTCATAGCTGAGCCCGCCGTAACATCCCGGAACTTCCGCCCCGAGATCGTCGGCAAGGATAAACACAATATTAGGTCTGTTTTCTGTTTCTTTAACGGTATTACATCCCTGAAGGCCGGAAATTACCATCAGGATGACAATCCATGCGAATGTTCTTGCTTTTATATTCATTTGATTAGCGGAAATAGTTTATTCAGATCCAGTTGAAAATACAACCACAAATTCTCCCGTGCATTTCATTGACCAGTCCTTCTTCGTGGGCCATTTCATTTTCTCCGAACTCAGGTCCCCCGTTTCAAACACCTTAAAAGCTCTCTGAAAACCGGTATCATCGAAAGCAACAGCGATCAGGCCTCCCATTTTCCCGCCAGCCTCGTTATGGGCATATATGCTCCATGGCAACAGCAGGATACACACAATAATATAATATAGTCCCGTGAAACTGTCCTGCAATTTTTTTTTCTGTAACATTTGACTTGTATATAAAAAATATTTTATATTTGCCGGTAAACGTT
>CAZIAU010000029.1:0-9177 GCA_964536755.1 uncultured Bacteroides sp.
GTGGTTGATCCGGTTAGGGTCCTGTAATACGGAAAAGAAACGCTGCATGAAGACCCCGTCAATGCCATATTCCTTCATCCACCTGAAATGCAGGTCCACCGTACTTTCATCATAAGGGCTGAAAACATAGGCAGGCGAACCGTCCGGGAATTTAAAAGGGGTCTTGTACTTCACTTCGTACTCGTCCATTTCAGGCCAGAGGTCAATGGTGCAGCTGCCATCCTCAAATACCCCTCCCTTAGCATAATGTGTCCATCCCCGGTCAGCTCCATCTCCTTCACAGTTAAACCATCCCTGGTACCCTGCCATGACCAGGCCCTTATAGGACATAAATTTGCTTGTTGCAGCATGTTTTGTCTGAGCTTCAGCAATAAATGAAAGCAATAACAAAACAATCCCGGATAGAAATAAATTCTTATTCATTGAATCTGTTTATTTGCAATATATGTCAAAACCCTGCACAGAAAGCCAATCAGCTATCTTTACCAAGAGAAAGCACCTCAAACGCTTATGTGAATGTATGGAAATCAGATAAATGAAAAATTAACAAAAAGTTAATGGTTGACGAGCTTAAACAAGAAATATATGATAGCTGTTAATTCAACTCTTTGAGATTGTCTGTTTGGGGATTTTGACTAAATTTCCAGTATAATATTTACCTGAAGAAGCTCTGCTCAGTGAGAGACAATTCTCAGGGCCTGAAAAATTATGGATCGTTTGCTCATAGCGTCCCGGTTTTACTGGCATCGGTTACTGAGACTGTTGCTGTTTTGCCTGTTTATTCCCCTTTCCTCATTCGGACAGGAATATGGTCTGGAATTCGCCGGACAACCGGTCGTGAAAGATCAGCGCACAAAGCTTGATCTTACCCCGGAAGGTTATTATTCTTTTCGTTATGAATTTGAGTTGTCCTTCAGCATTCGCCTGCGCGATATGCAACCGACAATTTTTGGCTATATAGCACGAATCGTCGATAATGAGGGCAATAATGTTGACATAATCTTTAATGGTCCGCAATCACAAAGCCTTCAGGTTGTTTATGATCAGTCACTGACCGATATTTCAGTGCCTGACAATGATCCTGACATCTATGAAAGGTGGACTGAAGTCAGCCTGAAGTATGATATTAAGAATAAAACTCTTCAATTTAATACCCCCGACACTTCAATTCTGCAACCCGGTATTGATCTTTCACGGAAGGTTAAAATATTCTTTGGCAGAAATGATTTCAGGCATATACAGACCACCGATGTTCCAAGAATGAATATCAAGGAGATCAGGATCTATGATAAAGGCATATGTAAGCGTCATTTTCCACTTGATGAAATGAGCGGTAATGAAGCCGGCGATATTATCTCAAATAAGAAAGCAATTGTACAAAATCCGGGCTGGATCAGGGAAAAGTATTACAGGTGGGTGTTTTCCTTTGACAGCTATATGAATGGATTCTCAGCAATGTGCTGTGATCCCGTTGATGAGAAAGTTTATCTGGTTGGCGATGAACAGTTGAAGATCTATTACTTTGTATCCCCAATCGAAGATACGGTTGTTACCATTGATTACACTACCCCGTTCGCTGATCTCATTCGGGCAAGCCGGGCATTTTATGATATTATCAATAACAGGCTGGTCTGTTATAATCTGGAGATCAGGACTGTCTATTATTTCAATTTCGGAGAACGACGGTGGGATAAAATCTCAGACGGGTCAAACATACCGGTAAGATTCTGGTTCCACAATAAATACTATTCAGGTCCCGACAGTGTGCTTTATATTTTTGGCGGATACAGTCAGCACAAGTACTATAAAATGGTCCAGCAATATGATTTTAAGATCAATCAATGGGATACCCTTGAAACAGGTGGGGATGTTTTCTATCCCCGTATGCATGCAGCCATAGGGTACCTTGCGGACACACTGTTAATACTGGGAGGATTTGGCAGCAAATCAGGTGAACAAATACTTCATCCTGAGCATTATACGGACCTGATGTCCTATTCTTTAAAAGATGGGAAATTTACCAAAAAATATGATTTCCAGTCGCCACTGGAGGAGATAGACTTTGCACATTCTATGGTAATAAAAGAAGATGACCGGACTTATTATGTACTGGCAACTACCATATATGAGTACGAAACATATTTACAATTACTGAAAGGGAGCCTGGATAATCCGGAACTGATATCAGTTGGAGACAGGATCCCCTATCTGTTTCACAATGAAAACTCCTATTGCGATCTGTATTACTTTGAAAGTAACGGGAAACTGATTGCAGTGACATCCCTGACCAACACAGAAAGAAATGAGACAAAATTCACTGTTCATAAAATATCCTTTCCTCCATATACTTCCGATACAGCTACTGATGAAGATGAAAGTCTCCTCTGGAAAATATTAATTGGAGCTCTGATCCTTCTCACTGTTGTGACTCTGATCATCATCCTGATAGTGTATCTGAAAAAGAAATACATCCCTCAGAACATTACTGAAAGAAGCAATGAGAGGGATAAGGCAGGCAACGACCTGCTTTCTACAAATGGCAAACTTCCTGATACGGTGAAAAAACCGGCCAATTCAATTCTGTTTTTCGGAGGCTTCCAGGTTATCAACAAACATGGGGATGATATTACCAAGAGATTCACACCGCTGCTGAAAGAGCTTTTTCTGCTCATCTTTCTTCACTCAATCAAAGATAAAGGGATCTCAACATCAAGGCTTACTGAGCTGCTCTGGTTCTCCATGGATGCAAAAACCGCAAAGAACAACCGTGCAGTGAATATTGCCAAGTTGAAGAATCTTCTGTCTGAAATAGAGAGTTGTGCACTGAGCCGCAAGACAAGCTACTGGCAACTGGAATTTGATGATTCTGTTGTTTACAATGATTACTGGTCCTGTATGAAAATGATAAGGCCCAAAGAATCGCTGTCAAAAGAAGGCCTTCTTCAATTTCTTAATATTACCAGTAAGGGACCTTTGCTTGGAAATGCAAGTTATGAATGGCTGGATGAATTTAAGCTGGGATGTTCAAATATGATAATAGATAGTCTGACACAATTTTTTAAGAAGGATAAGATCCGGTCGGATCCCGAGCTCATGATCAGGCTTGCAGATGTTATTTTAATTTTTGACATGATGCATGAAGAAGCTGTCACTATTAAATGTAAGGCTCTGACGACACTCGGCAAACATAGCCTTGCGAAAGAAATCTTCAATAAATTCTCAAAGGAGTACCTGACATTATATGATGAGCCCTTTAAAAGGTCATTCACGGATATAATAAAGATTGATCACTGATCCAAAATGAAATCAATGAGCAGACAAAAGTATTTCAAGTTCGCCGTACTGGCTCCTGTACTGATATCCATCACCATATCAAATTCTGTTGCACAGAATGATAATACCGGGTATATAGATCCGACCATCGGAAATGTGGCCCGCTTCCTGGTACCTACCTATCCCACCATGTATCTGCCCAACCAGATGTTGCGCATGTTCCCTGTCAGGCAGGATTACATTTCTGACCAGGTTGAGGCTTTCCCCCTCCAGGTGGTATCACACAGGAGCAGGGGAATGTTTCAGATGAAGGTTTCATTGGGAGAGATCACAGAAGGATCATGGGAACAAAATATGTATATCGATCAGGACCTGGAGAAGGTACATCCGTGGTATTTCTCAACCTATTTAATTGAAAATGACATACGTGTGAGTTTTACTCCGGCAAAGAAATGCGCCATTTATAAACTGGATTTTCCTGAAGCAGAGCAAAGAAATCTTTTGATCCGGGGAACATCCGAACTGAACGTTATATCAGGAAAAGAAGGGGTTTTCATCCTCGAGGACAGGTTAAAGTACACCACAAGGGGTGTGAATCCGGTTACGCGTGTGATGAGTGTATATATTCATGCCGCGATTACTGATGAGGCCGGGAACCCGGTCAGGGGGACCGGGTTTCAAAAGGAAACAGGAAGGCTTGCCGTTTTATTACCGGACGATGCACCATCGGGTATTCTGTTAAAATATGCAGTTTCTTACATCAGCAGCAATCAGGCTGAATACAATTTCAACCAGGAACTGACCGGGGTGAATTTTGACGGGCTGAAGCAAAGCGGCAAGGATATATGGGAAGAAACAGTCGGGCAGATCCAGGTCGAAGGCGGCACCACGGCACAGAAGAGAACTTTCTACACCTCCCTCTACCGCACCTATGAACGTATGGTTGATATCAATGAGTATGGGAGGTACTACAGTGGATACGATGCCAGGGTTCATGAAACCGACAGGCCGTTTTATGTGGATGACTGGATATGGGACACCTACCTGGCACTTCATCCCCTGAGGACCATCCTGGATCCTGAGAAGGAAAACGATATGCTCAATTCCTATACACTCATGTACCGGCAGAGCGGGTGGATGCCCACCTTTCCCCAGGTGCACGGAAACCATATGTGCATGAATGCCTATCACTCGTCGGCCATCTTCATTGACGGATACCGGAAAGGATTGAATGATTTTGATATAGAGAAAGCCTACGAGGGGATCAAGAAGAACCTGACAGAAGGCACTTTTATTCCCTGGCGCCAGGGGACACCCCGGCGTCCCATAGACGATTTTTATTATAAACACGGCTACTTTCCTTCACTCCGGCCGGGTGAGGAGGAAACAGAACCACAAATGGATGGGTTTGAAAAACGGCAGCCGGTCCCGGTAACGCTTGGAATAAGTTTCGATTTCTGGGCTTTATCTGAACTTGCAAAAGAACTGGGTAAAAAGGATGATTATGATAAATATTCTCCCAGAGCCAGGGATTATCAGAACCTGTGGCATCCCGGACATCGGTTGTTCATGCCAAAAGATGAGGACGGGGAGTGGGTGGAGATCGATCCGAAGTCTGATGGAGGGCCCGGCTACCGAGAATATTACGATGAGAACAATGGATGGACCTATGCCTGGGATGTGAAACATGATATTGATGGGTTGACCGGTCTGCTTGGAGGGAAGAAAAATGCAGAAGCCCGTCTTGATCAGTTGTTCAGGGAACCCCTGGGAATGAAAAAGAAACTGTTTTATGTGGATGGTTCGAACTCCACCGGAATGGTAGGGCAGTTCAGCATGGGCAATGAGCCGTCGTTCCATATACCCTATCTCTATAATTACTTTGGTGCACCCTGGAAAACACAGAAACGTACCCGGTTCCTGCTGGATGTATGGTTCAAGGATAACATCTTCGGTATCCCGGGTGACGAAGACGGAGGCGGTATGACAGCTTTCGTTGTATTTTCATCCATTGGGATCTATCCGGTCACTCCCGGCCTGCCGTTCTATAATATAACCAGTCCCGTGTTTGAAAAAGTGAGCATAAACCTGACAAATGGCAATGTTTTTACGGTGATTGCCAAGGGAGCCAGTAAAACCAGAAAATATATTCAGCGGGCATTTATCGATGGAAAGGAGATATTCTCTCCGTTTATTACCCACAGCCAGATCATGGAGGGGGCTACCCTTGAACTGGAGCTCGGAGAACTACCGGATAAAGAGTGGGGGAAAGAGGCCGTATTACCTGAAATTTAAATCCGGTACAGGCATCGTCTTGCTTTGAAATTAAATACAGGAACCATATAAAATAACACGGGATGATCAAAATGAAAAAAGTCACCTGGATAACCCTCATTTTACTGGCAGTTCCGTTACTATGTTCATACGGCCAGTCCGGGGTGAGTGGAAATGAAGGGACTGTATTAAGAATAATGACATATAACCTGAAGTTTGCCAGCCCCACATTTGAACCTTCTTGGGAAGTAAGACGGGATATGCAGGTGGACCTGATCCGCAGGTATGATCCGGATATTGTTGGAACCCAGGAAGGGTTGAAAGAGCAGATAGATTATTTAATGGATAATCTTCCGGAATATATCGTCATTGGAGAAGGAAGGAAAGGTGGTGATGACGACGAGCATATGGCCATATTCATCAAGCGGGATAAATTCCGCCTGCGGGAGATGCAGAGTTTCCAGCTTTCGGAAACCCCTGAGATCATTGGAAGCGGACCAGAGGTAAATCCCCGGATGGTAACCTGGGCAAGGCTGGCGGTTATAAACCGGACCGGGGAAGGAGAAACAGCTCCCTATCCCTCTGATTACAGGGGCCACTGGGAAAATACAAAGGAGTTTTATCTGTTTAATACACATTATTTTAACGGGCGCAGGGATTCCCTTGCAAGATTGAATGCATCGAAACTGATCCTGGAGAGGATCCAGGCACTGGATCGGTTCGGGGCCTGGACACCTGAACGTCCGGTATTTTTAACGGGGGATTTTAATTGCAGGCCGGGCAGTGCACCCTACAGAGTGCTGGTCGGCGAAAAGGACTCAAAGGATCCCGGCCGGCTTAAGGATAGTTCTGAAGACCATGACAGGATTGACTGGATCCTCTATAAAGGAGATGTGAAAGTTCTCAGGTACGAAGTCGTGGATTACAACGTGGATGGGATCTATCCTTCAGATCATAAACCAGTTTATGTGGAATTTAAGCTTCCTGATTAGTATTGGTCCCCTCCTCTTGATCTCCTCTTCCTGTTGGGATTTCTCTCAGGATTTGCACTAATCTGCCTTTTCCTCTTCCGGTTTTTGTAATATGAAAGCGGACCTTACGGGGGCCGGCATTTCACTTTCCAGCCCCTTAACGGCTTTCCAGATCACCTGGCTGAACAGATAGTCAGGGGCAGCATCCATCACCTCCAGGTTGAAACTCTCTGAGAGCTCGGAGATCCTGTTCCGGTCCACATTCATTTCATGGATATCGTAACTGGCATCGAGAGCAACGAAAGGAGTGAGGTCCCGGGCCGGGGTAAAACACTCCCACATGGGCGTGGCGGCGGCATCGTACTGACTCATGGGAGGCAGTCCCAGGATAAGCTCGATGGTCCGGAGCATTGAGGCGGTGGAATAGAGGGTGCTCACCCGCGTGTTTCTTTTGGCGTACGGACTGGCGATATATGCTGTTGACCGGTGCGAGTCCACGTGATCGGGTCCGTTCTGGGCATCATCTTCCAGTATGAATATGGCTGACTCTCCCCATACGGGACTGTGGCTGATATACTCAATGAATTTTCCCACCGCCAGATCGTTCTCCGCTACCATAGCCTTTGGAGTGGGCATGCCAACACTGGCACCTGCCGTATGATCATTGGGGAACCTGATTGCATTGAATTGCGGGACGGCATCAATAGCCAGAAGGGAATCAAAATCCGTTCTCCATTTTTCAAATCTGACCATTTCGGGAATTGACAGGTTAAAGTTCGGGAAGTCAGCATCATAATGCCCCTGGAGACTTTCCATCGTGCGGTCGTCATCCAGTACGAATTCCCCATAGTTCCGGTAACTGACACCTGCTCGCTGACAGTAATCCCATATGAACCCGTTCAACGGGAAAGCGATCTTCCTTGATCCTTCCCAGTCATAGACACCTCCCCGTCCACCATACCTGGTTGGCCATGTCTTTTCAACATAATCGTTTGCGTAGGCTGCCGTGGACCAGTTATGACCGTCAGCACTTACCTCGGCATTTACATAAAAATTATCCAGGAGCACATAATCCCTCGCCATCTTATGATGATTCGGAGTGACCGATTCGGGAAAGAGGCAGAGGTCCGGGTCCCCGTTTCCTTCGGGTATATCACCCAGAACCTGGTCATAGGTCCTGTTTTCCTGGATGACGTAGAATACGTACCTGATCGGACTGGGATCGCCCACTTTCTGGGGAATGGGATTTCCTTCCTCCCCCATATATTTCATTTCCAATTCTTTAGAATAGGGGGTATTCTTATATACTGCATCTGTGTAGACCTTCAATGCCCTTTCATCCGGTTCGTCTATCTTCGTCAGGCTCCCCTTGAACAAACCACCAATATATTGTGTGCTGTCTGTCCGCCGGATATAGGGATTGGGCCCTTTCGGGTTTGCAGATGAGGAAGAGCCCTTGCCATTGGTTACCCATATCTTATGATCAACCACCTTTACCGATGTGGGGTACCAGCCTGCAGGTATAAATCCCAGGCTCCTGCTTTCTCCCGGTTCTGAAATATCAAATACTGCCAGGCTGTTGTTGTCTGCATTCGCCACGTAAAGCCTTTTATACTCTTCAGACACGGCCAGGGCGTTGGGTGTGCTTCCCGGGGGTGCCTCAGGGAAGCATGCAGTATGCAGCTGTTCAATGACTTTTCCTGATCCGGTATCAATAATGTACACCGAATTATCATTGGCACATGATGTAAAGAGGTATTTCCCGTCAGGGCTCAGAAGCAGTTCATTGGGACGGCTTCCTGCAGGAATTGTTTCAATGACAGAGAGATTTTCAGGATCAATTACTGCGATGGCATCGCCCCCCCAGAGGGAAACATATAACTTGGATCCATCCTGTGAGAAGAGGCAGGCATAAGCTTCGTGACCAAGAAAAAGCCTGTTGCATTCACGGGTCTGCAGGTTGTATTTATAGAGGGAACTGTCCTCCTTCGTGGCGATAAACAGGTTCCCGTTCTTCTGATCCAGTGTCAGTCCGGTGGGAGAGATCCTTTCGGGCCATGCTTCCCCGAGCACGACAGAGTCCGTTTCAACAAGTTCATTGCCCGAGGTATTATAGATCCTGATCATGTTGTCGTTACCGCCGGATGCATACAATCTCGAGTGGTCATCATTGAATGCCAGTCCGTACCATGATTTAGGAATGACTCTCTTACTGATCATCTCAAATGTATGGGGATCGATAAGCATGATCGATTGCTCACTCTGTCCGTTATTGGTAACGGCCATCACCTGTCCGTCTTCTGATGCTACCAGGTTAAGGGGGAAATCACCGAGTGGAATGGAATTTCCCGGAACAGAAAGGGACCAGCCATTGGGGAGCAGTACCCGCCGGGAATTCAAGAGTTCATCCAGGGCGGAATCTTTCTCACCGGATCGGGAACAGGAAAACTGAATGATTGTCAGAACAGTACTCAGGAAAATAACGGGGAAGGAGATCGGTTTTTTCATCATGTTATATTAAATATTGGGTTATTAAGGATCGGGATTGCTTTCTGCAAGATAACGCTTGAATAAATGTGAGTCAAATGTGATCGTAAATGATTCCCTCCTGAAGCCGGTGAATTATTTTCATACACTGTTGCATTTGTGTTTTTCAAGG
>CAZIAU010000029.1:9187-12980 GCA_964536755.1 uncultured Bacteroides sp.
CAAAGATGAAAGCCTTAAAACTACTTTTAAAGAGTTTGTCCGGAACTCTTCTCTTTTTATTGATCCTGTTTATCAGTGCAGGAAGAACAGATTACTGGCAGGGTTGGTTATATGCTTCCGTCAGTATAATCTCGGTAGTGTTAAATTCTCTGGCAATCAGGCACGACCAGGAACTTGCCGGTGAACGGTCAAATGTCGGGGAAGGAACAAAATCATGGGATAAAAAAATAATAGGATTATCAGCTTTGGTCCTGATCATAACATATGTGGTAGCAGGTCTGGATGCGGGCCGTTTTCATTTTTCACCGCTGTACAGCAAAAGTATTAATGTCATAGGCCTTGCGCTTATTATATCAGGGGAGGTCATATTCCTTGTTGCACAAAATCAGAATAAGTTTTTCTCCAGCATTATGCGTATTCAAAAGGAGAGGGGACACAGTGTATGTGATACAGGTATTTATAAAATAATACGTCATCCTGCTTATTTTGGCTCGATCATTACAGCTTTAGGTATTCCATTAATTTTAGGTTCGCTGTGGAGTTTTATACCGGCTATGGTATCTATTTCACTGACAGTTTTAAGAACTTCCCTTGAAGATAAAACCCTTATCAATGAATTGGAAGGGTATGAGGAATATACTGCAAAAACTCCCTACAGATTGCTTCCATTCATATGGTAATGAATTTAAGCAGCAATCGCTGATCTGCATTTCGATTTCAAACGATCAGGAATTTTGAGGGCGAAATAGTCCGGTTCCCTTATTAAATGACGTATTTATACTACATTTAATTCAACTCAGGTTGTAGAGAAGAATTTTATACAATACATTTGTTCGTTTTTTTAGCGAAATACGAATTAACAAACAGATCTTATGAATAATAAAAAAGTTGAAATACCGGAATGGGTATTCGAATTTCACGGACATAAATGTCCTGCGATGCCCATTGGTTACCGGGCGGGCCTGACTGCAATGAAAAAACTTGGTGTTGAAAAAGCCAGTAACAAAGAGTTATATCTTTTTTGTGAAAATGGACCGGCACATGCTGCTGCCTGCTTCTTAGACGGAGTGATGGCTGCAACAGGTTGTACCTATGGAAAGGGAATAGCGGAAAAGTTAAACTATGGAAAGAATGCTATAGTATTGGTCGATTTAAAAACAAAAAGGGCAGTAAGAGTTTCAATGAGACCGGAGTTTTTTGAAAAGGCATTGAACTCTGAATTTGTAAAACTCCGGAAACAAAGAGTTGAACCCAGGGATATTCAACCCGAACTGGTACTGCCGCTTATTGCAAACGTTCAACAGCTTGACGAAAATGTTCTTTTCTCCATAAGTGAAGTTTTCGAGAAAGAAGTTCAGCTGCCAAAGGGAACTTTTGACTGGCACAATTGCTCGATATGTAGCGAGGTTGTATTTGACAACCGGTCAAGAATCATCGATGGAAAGAGGGTATGTATTCCTTGTTCGGAGGAACAATTAATATAGTAGTGTGGAGTATTATTTAGCAGCGATTTCTTTCGTTGCTGCCTTTTTATTCTCCCTGGGCGGAATTGGGGCAGCAATTATATTAATTCCAATTTTACATTCATTTGGGATCCCTTTATCTGTTGCAAGGCCTGTGGGTTTATTCTATAATACCGTAAGTTTAACAGGCGCAAGCATTAATAATATCAGGAACAAACGGCTTGATTTTAAACTGGGTATCCCCATTATTATCTTTTCATTTCTTTTTGCAGTTGTTGGTGCTTATTTGTCAAAATACATTGCTTCACAGGTTATCCTGGTATTGTTCATTGCTTTCCTTGTATTCTCAGGATTCATGTTCCTGTTTTTTAAGAATAAAAAGGAAACCGGTTTCCGGGAAGATGTTCCCTTCATTTCTCTTTCACTTATCGGTGCAGTTGCTGGTTTACTGTCCGGAATGCTCGGTATAGGTGGCGGTGGAATTATTTCACCGCTCCTGCTTATGATGGGATTTAGTCCCAAAAAGATCACCACCATAACTGCTTTTGTCGTTCCCTTCTCTTCATTATCCGGATTCCTTACTTACTGTACCATCGGAACAATTGACTGGAGATTATTGATAATAACCTCCCTTGCAGGTGTTGCGGGGGCAACAACCGGTACAGTTTTTATGCAGAATCGACTGAATCCGGGAATAGTGAAAAAGATACTTGCAGTTATTCTTTTGATAATGGCTGTTAAAATGGGACTTAAATTGTTCTAAGATCTTCTGATAATCCGGCCTTTCCAGCAGGCATCTCTGCTTTCTCCAGCCATTTAAATCCGAAATAGGCCAGGTGAAGCAAAATAATCCCTACGAACGAGAAGCTGGGGAAACTCCAGGGCCAGACAGTAAAGCTGGCCGGAAGAAAAGGAACTTCAAGGGGATTATTCGGCCCCAGTTCATCATAGTTTGCACCGATGGCCCAGTCAATCAAAAAGATGATAAAGGCATACACTGCAAGTGTTGCCAACGAGATAAGGAACTTTTTATAAGAATGCCGGTAACCCCATCCGATCTGGAAGATAATAGGGGCCAGGAACAGGAAATAGTGCCGGATAATGTAATGAATAAAGCCCCAGCCCCCGGGTGTGTAGAATACGAACCCCGGATTCGCAAATGAGATGAATCCGGCCGATATTGACCAGTAAGAGAAGAAGCGGAACAGATTCTTCTTATCTGCCAGGATGAGCAAAGGCATTAAAATGGAGAGGCTGCCACAAAGATGTAAAGGGAAACGCTCATAAAAGGGTTCAATCCTGTATCCCCAGATGAGGCTCCAGTAAAAAAGTTCAAGCAGTAAATAGCCGGTCATGAATCCCCTGATAAACCTCTTATTCGCCACAAGTTTTCTGATATTCTCTTTTTGCCACAGGGTAATCAGGAGCAGAAGCAATAAGCCGATAACAGTGATCAGATGGGCTGTGCCATACATCGGAATCCTGACATCAGGGTGTTCTGTAAGGTCAAAGAATTCATGCATATGATCAGGGTTTGAGGATAAAAATATATTTACCGGGATCAAATCTAAATAAAAAGCCGTATATCATCACCTGAATTATATGCATTTACTGACGAGCCCGCAAGGCCAGTGCCTGCTTTGTTTTATGCAGATATCTCACGAGATCCTTTTGATATCCTTGCAACATCTCGTCCGCTTCAACGAAATAGGTCAGTGCCTCTTCATACCTGCCGAGTTTATAGAGGCAGGCACCCATATATGTCATCGCTCCCCATGAACCGGGCTGTTTTTCAAGCCTGTATTCAGCCAGTTCCAGACACTCTTCAAGATTAATGTTACAATTCAGCTGGCACTCTATAAGGAATGAGAGGCTGTTTAATCGCTCAGGATCCAGTTCCCATGCTTTCCTGAAGTAACCCGTTGCTGTAAGGGAATCTCTTGCCCAGCAATACATAACACCAACATAGTGTTCCTCAAAGGAGATCCCCATGTTATAACTCCTCAATATATCCCTTAACTCCTGTTCGGATCGTTTTGCTGCGATCGAATCACCATTCATAATATGGACAGCTCCCCGGGCCAGTTTCAGCCAGCCATCATCAGGATTTACTTTCAGGCCTTTTTCTGCGATCCTGAGGGCCTCTTCAGGTTTTTCAACCATCAGCAACGTCCATGCATATTCTGTCCAATACCTGTCATACCTCCAGTCATCCTCCCACAGCTCATTCAGGGCCTCTATCTTCTGAAAGGCCCTTATGGCCTTCTGAAAGTCATCGATCATATTGGTGTATGTTACCCCAAGGTCAAGTAGTAACAAACGGCTGTGCA
>CAZIAU010000030.1:0-12590 GCA_964536755.1 uncultured Bacteroides sp.
CCCTGAAGAAATTTATTGCATCCAGGTCGGGATTCCCCAGTTTTACCGCAGAAGTAAGGGGCAACACCAGCTTATTCCAACCGGCGGTTAATCCCAGTGATGACAACCCCCAGGAGTATTCATCCGTATCTGGCCCCCCGGAGGAGGTGATCTCAACCTGTCCCTCTCCATCAAAATAGGCTGGCTCAGAAACATAGAGCCACAAACTGAGGTAACCTGACTCGTCCACCCCGGTATATACCTGCGAAAAGGATTTGGCAAACCAGTCTGTTCCGCTGCCCGTGAATCTGACCGAAGCAATCCCTTCCTTTTTATCGCCACTGTCAACTGAGAGGTCATTGGATCCGTTCCATAAATTAATCCTGTCACATCTTTGTAATATTACCTGTGATCTTGTCTCAGCGAACATGGAAAGAAACATCAGGGAGGTAATAACCCAGATCCTTCCCGTACATTTTTTACGCTCATAAAAAAAGAATGAAAACATATGGTTAGTTTTTTATATTAATTGTTTCGTTCCGACTATAAATTTCACACTTGCGTTTTCCACCTGGTCCGATCCGCTCAATGTCAGGAAGTAGATCCCGCTATGATATGCTGAAATATCAATCCTCATATTATCAATCAGCTCTTCGATAAGGATGCTTTGAACGATATTACCGGTCATGTCATAAACAGTGACCCGGGAATAGTTTTGCAGGTTGCTCCCCTTAAGTGTAAGAACCTGACCGGCCGGATTTGGATATACTTCGATCAGTGATGTGCCGGGATTGAACACCATTGTCTGATTGACCACTGTAACTTCAAACAGCTGATACATCACAGCATTATTATACTCCGCTTTAAGAAAAACAGCTACTTTGCCTGTTTCTTCCGACTTTCTCGTTAACCTGAGAGCGTTTGCCGGGTGAATAACTTCAGCAGTCAGCAGATCATCCCCGCTTAACTGTGCAACTGTAATAGAAATGGATTCCGTGCCATCCCCTCCCTTGATTCCGAATAATCCGTCCAGCGGGATCAATAGACTGTCTGTCAGTGCGGTGTCATGAAGGTATCTTAACACCTCTATCTCATACTCCACAAGCTCACCAGGATGTGCAATACCCAGCTTGATGTCAGAGAATGGAAAACCACTTGCATTCAATGCGGTGGACAGGTTGTTGTAGTTGGTGTTCCTGTACCTGTAGATCAAGGGTTTTGTATCTGTATTGTCCTTCCAAATGACTGAACGTACCGTACCATCATTTTTCCTCAGTACGATATTGTCAAGGTAGAAATGATTATATCCCGGTTCCGGGGAGCGCAGGGCAATATAGCAAACCGGGATCCCGAGTGTGGCGTTATTGCCTATCCCGACCACCTTTCGGATCCATTCTCCCTTCGGCCACGTGATATTTGCCAGCAGGAGAGTGTCATGCGTTACTCCGTTACCAGAATTATAATAAGGGTTCCAGCCTCTGCCGGGAGTAAAGAAGATTCCCCTGTCTGTTTCAGAATCTTCGTGAACATATATATCAAATTCGATCCTGTCACCCGATTCCACGTTGTTGACAAATTCAGTGGTATTCGGATTCGCAAACCTTATGAATACACCATATTTATCCCCGTTGGAAATCGGGGATTCCTGCCATGCCTCAATTTCAAGGACCTCTCCATCCGGAGCCGGTTCAGTTGAATAAAGGTTTTCGGGCCTGATAGGGAGAAATGAGAAACCCCAGTTAAAATCATCATACCATTTTCTGTAAAGCTTCGCGAGGGAATCCCTTATAACAGTGTTGGCCGAAGCCACATTGTTCGATTCACCGATATCACCTTCCAGGTCATAAAGAGCCACTGTGCTGTTACCGGGTATTTCATTGTAGTGCAGCTTCCACTTATCTGCCCTCAATCCACCTTTTGTAATATCAATACCATAATAGGGATGATCGTATCCCGGCCTGGCCTCCCGGTTATTAATCAATGCATCCGTGAGATCGATCCCGTCAAGGTCTGAACCGGTAATAGTCAGCCCTGCCAGTGACATAATTGTGGGGTAGTAGTCCAGGTACTGCGCAAATCCGGAATATATACCCCCGTTGCCACCATAAGCGGCCAGTCCGGCGTCAACCACTTCCGGCCACCAGATAGCCGCCGGCACATGGATCCCTCCTTCCCACATCGATTTCTTATATCCCCTGAAAGGCGTATTGATACCATCTGCATTAGCCCCGTTATCACTGCAGAAGAATATGATTGTATTGTCACGCAGGCCATGTTCATCCAGTTTGCGGAAGATATCCCCGACAACTTTATCAAGCGAGTATATTATGGTGGCATACACCAGGGGCTGAAAGAAAGTTTTACCGGGATCGATCACGTCATTATCAAACTCTGATCCCGCCTCTGTCCTGATCTCCTCCACCTCACTTATCTTCTTCCCGGTTGTCGGACTCGTAATATCCTTTACCTGGTCCCATGTTCCCGGAAAATATCCGCACAACTCCTTCAGGTCCGTAAGGGTGACCTGGAGCGGCTCATGCACTGCTTCCATGGGAATATAACAGTAAAAGGGCTGATCCTTATTTGCCTCAATGAAAGAGACGGCTGCTTTTCCAATCTGGTATGTTATATAACCATCTGCCGTTTCCGGTGAATATTTTCTGTCCACCCACCAGTCGATATCCTTGTGCCAGTTGTTGTATTTCGTAAAGTAATCCCCACCTCCGCTGTAGTAACCCATCCAGCGGTCAAATCCATAGGCGTTCACACCTTCACCCCAGTCAATCCCTTTAAAATTCTCGAATATATTGTTCGAAGTGTCGCACTGGGAATTGCTGGAGACCATGACTCCGTTACCATCTTCTGGAAAATTCATGTATGAATTGTGCCACTTGCCAAATGCTCCCGTAACGTACCCGTTTGACTTAAAATCTTTCGCCACATTGGGAATTGTATTATCCAGGGTCCCTCCCACCTCATTTCCTGATCCCACCCTCGCATAATGCCTTCCGGTCAATAACCCTGCACGGGTCGGTGAGCAGACATGATGCGTATAAAAATTCTCAAGATACAACCCTTCCCTGCAAATGCTGTCCAGGTTTGGCGTATATCTGAACCTGGCAGGGTCCTGGTTATTATAACTGATGTCACCGTTGCCAAGGTCATCTGCCAGGATGAAAACGACATTCGGCATTTCCTGTGCATCGACAATATTACAGGCTATCAATCCTAAAATGCATATAATAACAGTTCTTTTTCTCATTTACATTGCTACTATTTATTAGAACAGGCTCTGAATATCCCAACTGTATTTGACAATTATCGCTTAAAAATATAACTTATATGCCCCAAGTTCTTTAAAATGTTGTCAAGTAACAAACGATACCGGGAAACAGCATCAAAAATTAAGATGATTTTTCAAAATAACCCTGTTCAAATGTTAAAAAATGTCTGAACATTGTATTAATGGAATTCTGGTTAATTTAATATTAATATTTTCATTAATCCTCTATTTATAAATTGGTAACAAATGGATACGGTCCATGAATGAGATTTTCCATTTTTTCAAAACTAATACTAAAATCCTATGAAGAAAATCCTCACTATTGTTTCTTTCGTAGTATGGGGAGCTGTTCAATTATTAGCTCAACAGGGGCTAATAACAGGTACGGTCCTTGAAGAATCCGGAGTACCCATGCCCGGAGTCAACGTTTCCATTGAGGGAAAGACCATAGGGACAATCACCGGAATTGAAGGAGAGTTTTCCCTGGATGGAGTCTCTATTGGAGATATCATCCTTTTTTCCTTTGTAGGAATGGAGACTCAACGCATTAAGGTTACAAGCCTGGACCAGGTCATGAATGTAACCCTTCTGACAAGCACGGTCGGTTTGGATGAGGTTGTTGTTGTCGGATATGGGGAACAGAAAAAGGAGAGCCTGGTCGGTGCCATTGGTACGGCTCAGGCCGAAGATATCAGGTCCCAGGGAAATGTAACAAACCTTAAGGATGCGCTGACCGGTGTTATTCCGGGCATGGCTGTGATGTCCACTTCCGGCCTGGCCGGGGGCGGCGATGAAAGAGTCTACCGGGAAACAGAAATACTGATCCGCGGTAAAAACACCTGGAACAATGCAGAACCGCTGATCCTTGTGGACGGGATAGAGCGTGAGATCAATGATATTGATATCAATGAAGTGGCAAGTATTTCCGTATTGAAGGATGCTTCCGCCACAGCTGTTTTCGGAGTGAAAGGCGGAAATGGTGTTATTCTGATTACCACTAAACGAGGTGAAATGGGAAAAGCCCAATTTACTGTTGAAGGTGAGTATTCCATGGAGACGTGGAGTAAGATTGTGGAACCTGCAGGACTGCTGGACGCGATCGATGCCTTCAATTATGCCGTTGAGCGTACAAGGCGAATTGACGGATCACCCGGACTTAACTACTATTACTCAGACGAAGAGATAGGTTACTACCGAGATAACACCTATCCGTACGCCTATCCGAACAATGACTGGCTGGACATCATTTTCAGGGATTTCGCTCACTCGTACCGTATTAATAGTAGTGTACGCGGAGGTACGGAGCGCTTAAAATACTTTGCAAATGCAGGCTATAATCATGTTGGTGATCTCTTTAACGGTACAGATGAAGGCCGGGGATATCAGCCTGGTTACAGCTATGACCGGATCAATATCCGGTCCAATTTCGATGTAAAGCTGTCCGGTACAACCAATCTGAAAGTGAATTACTATGGGATCCAGACCTTTCAGAATTCAATTCCCGGCTACCGGTTAAATAGTATATATGACGCAATCAGCGGTTATCCGCCGAACGCGATGGTGGCTAAATATGAAGATGGTGTGTATGGCGCAAGGAATTACGATTTAAATGCGTATAATCCCTTATACAGATTGAATACCGGTGGTCTTCAAGCCATTAACACCACTACGATTAATATGGATTATACGCTTGAGCAGGATCTTAAGTTTATTACACCGGGATTAAGACTTTCAGCCAAACTGGCTTACGATAACAGGTTTGAGGTAGAGGGTCTTGAGGTCAGAGATGACGGGGTGCTTACGAAAACAGTAGATGAAGATTTTTATCTGAACGGCGGGTATTACGATCCTGATGAAGGGATCTATAAATTAGCCAATGGTGATCCCGCCAGTATGTTATTTCCCACAACCGTATGGGATATAGGCGGCGGAGGTGCTGTAAATGCGGGATTTGGCTGGATTGAGCAGCCGACAGGTTTTAATGCAGCAGATTATCCCAGATCAGGAGACCATGCCACAAAGCGTAACCTTTATTATGAAGTCAGGTTGAATTATGCCAGACTTTTCGGAAAACATGATGTAACCGGAACAGCCGTTTTCAGCCGGCAGGAAGAAGTTACAGGCAGCAACTGGCCCGGAAAGCGGGAAGACTGGGTCGGGCGTCTGACCTATAATTATGACAGGCGCTACTTCCTGGAAGTTAACGGTGCGTACAACGGATCAGAGAAATTCGGTCCCGGTTATAAATTCGACCTCTTCCCTTCAGTGGGTGGAAGCTGGATGATCAGCAATGAACCCTTCATTCAAAATGCTTCGCTCGCCTGGCTGGAAAGGCTGAAAGTAAGGTATTCATGGGGACTGGTTGGTAACGACCGGGTCAATGCCGGGGGACAGTGGCCCTATGTGACCGTTTGGGAGTTATTTGTCAATGCTATAGACAACCAGGGAAGCAATGATACACCCACCATAATAGAGGAATCGCGATTCGGGTATCCCGTATCCGATTACGATGGATATATAAGGACTTCAGAAGGAACTCCCGGGAATCCCGACCTTCGGTGGGAGACTGCCAGAAAGCAAAATCTCGGCCTGGATATAGGGTTACTCAGAAACAGGATATCGATGTCAGTTGACCTGTGGGACGAATATCGTTATGATATGCTTATTGCGGCAAGTCAGAGACAGGTACCTTCTGTCAGTGGTGTTCCTGCTTTTTCTGCTGCTAACCTGGGAGAGGCCGCATCCCGGGGAATGGAGTTCGAGGTGACCTTTCGGAACACCGTGGCAAATGTTCTCAATTACTGGGTAAAAGCTAACTGGTCAGTTGCAAGAAGTGAAATAATCTTTAAAGAAGATCCCCCTCTGACGCCAACATACAGGGCATCTGCAGGATTTCCCCTTGACCAGACAAGAACTTCTATAGCCTCAGGTATAATTGACAGCTGGGATGATCTCTTTTCAACCCCGGGATCTTCAACCGGTGGCCAGAATGAACAGCGAATGCCCGGTGATGTGGCACTGATCGATTTTGATGCAGACGGACAATATGAGAGCGCTGATGATGTGGTTCCTTACGGATATCCGGTTTATCCCCAGGACAACTACGGTATTTCACTCGGTGCGGATTACAAGGGTCTGGAGTTTTCTATTCAGTTTGTCGGGGCCTACAATGTGACACGTAATATCAGTGATTCAAAGTTTAGTTTTGAAAGAGCTTTTATTCCTGCATATCTGCTGGACAGATCCTGGACATACAACAGCATTGATCCGGACTATCCTGCTATCAGCAGAGGTTCGAAATGGGATCCGGTAGGTCACTACCAGAGGTACGACGGTTCTTTCTTCAGGATCCAGTCCGCCCAAATAGCATACGGTCTGCCGGCTAACTGGTCAAAAAGAATCGGGATTGCCAACATTCAGTTCTACGTGAACGGAAGAAATCTCTGGATGTGGTCAATCATGCCGGACGACGGGGTTGGTGCGAACCATGATCTCAAGAACTATCCGACAAAGAAACAGGCAAACATCGGTCTGAGAATACGATTTTAAAACCTAGAGACGATTAAAACTGACGCAATGAAAAATAAAGCAATCTATATAATACCGGCACTGACACTGACCCTGATGTTTTCATTCACGGGCTGTGAAGAATACCTTGAGATTCCGGTTGAAGCCGGGTTGACCGAGGATGATATATTTTCCACCTATAAAGACTTCCAGGGATTCCAGGATCAGATCGTTGTCATGATCAAGGATTATACAAGAGGTGGAGCCAGGCGCGTTCATGCGCTTGGAGGAGAAGCCGTTGCCTACGCCGGATTTTCCGTTACCAAGGCGAACCTCGGTCTGTATGCCCGGGCAGGGGGTGGATTAATGGAGGCACATTCAATATTTTTCCCTCATAATGAGGGATCCGCTCATGAAGGGGCGAATTTCGGACTCTATTCTCATATGTGGAAGGCGGTGCGGATCACCAATATATGCCTTGACAAACTTAATTCAGGAGCATTGGTTGAAGCTTCATCTGAACAGAGGGACTGGTTAAGAGGACAGGCGCTCTTCTACAGGGCCTTCTGGCATTATGAATTTGTAAGAATATGGGGTACAATTCCTTATGTAGATACTGTTATTCCGAGTGGTTCGGAATATGATTATATGAACCGCCACTGGTCCTATGAAAAGGATGGTAAGACATATAATGACTGCCAGGCTGTTTTTGAGCGAATTATAGACGATATGGAAGAAGCAGCCCAACTTTTACCTTCAGTATGGCCTGATCCCGTTATCAACTGGGGACGACCCACCAGGGTTGCTGCGCTTGGATATGTGGCTAAAGCGCTGCAACACTCGGCCAGTCCCCTGTTCAATGAATATTCTACCGGTATTGCAGATTATGATGACGATCTTCTTTCACGCTGTGTCGCAGCCTGCCAGGCGGTTATCGACGAAGCCAAAAGCATTATAGGTAAGCAACCTCCGGGTATGCCGCAGGTGAATCCGGACGGGCTTACTGAAATGAAGGATTATGGGAGAATATTTGCTTATAATAATGGAGGCGACCAGCCCGGCACACCGGAAGTACTATGGAAGAAGCCAACAAGTGCTTTTGGGGCCGTAACGGTCAGACAAACTGCCGGACGGGCCTACGGTGACTATAACCTGACCAATCAGGACGGTGCACAGGGTGACTGTCAGTTTGCCGATAAATTTGAAATGGCAGACGGGTCCCGTTACAGAACCGCATACGATCAGGATCCAACCCGGAGATGGAAAGGCCGTGATCCCCGGTTTTATAAAGTATTCTATGTTCACGGAGATACGGTTGGAACGAAAGTGGTTAATGAGGCATGGGGGGTGCGGGCAAAAGATTTCAATTGCTTTATCGTGCGCAAATATTTTGCCGATGGCGTGAATAATCCGGACTATCAAAACAATGGTTATGCCACTCCCTTCGTGCGCCTGGCAGATATATACCTGACCTATGCTGAAGCAGCATACGAACTCATAGGAGATTATAATGCTGTTCCGGCAGGAGGTACAATGTCGGCTGCAGATGCAATTAATATAGTGAGGCAAAGAGCCGGAATGCCGGATGTTGCAACCACACTGGGTATAGGCGATTATGCAACCTACCTGATACCGGAATCGGAGGAGGGGGCATATGCCGGCGACCAGGATCCTTTCCGGGTGTTTTACCGGAACGAGCGAGCCGTTGAACTGGCCTATGAGGGAAGCTACTGGTACGATATACGCAGATGGAAGATCGCCCATTATAAAGACGGTACACCCATTGAGATCCTGAAATTCGACCTGGTCGGAGGCAATGCTGATGTTGCGAATCCCGTTGACGATGCGAGCGTTGTACGTATAAAAGCACCGGACAGTGGAAATTTTGTATTCAAGGATGCACACTACTGGATGCCTTTCCTTGATGAGGATGTCTTTTTTGCTGAAACCTGGGAGCAGAATCCCGGATGGTAATTGTTTAACCTTACATGGTAAGAAAACAACAATAAAATGAATATCAAGAAATTACTTTCATGTCTGATCATGTCCACAGCATTGTATGGACTGCTCTCAGCCCAGGAGACTCAAAGCGATTTACCGGGAGTTTACTATCCGGATAGCTCAGGAGCAAATACCAGTAAGGTTAACCTGAGTTTTAATGAGGTAGTGAAAGACAGGATGACCGGTTCAGTAAGTGTGGTAGACGCCCAGAAAGAGTATCTAAAGGATTCGAGGACCACTCTTGGTTCAGCAATAAACGGAAAGGTTGTGGGGGTGTTTGACTCCTATAATACCTGGGGAACCGGTAATGCCGTTGTGGTTATCGACGGGGTTTCTCAATCCGGATTCTACTATAATAACCTGAATATGCTTGAAATTGAGTCCATTGTGGTATTAAAAGATGCTGTTTCCAAGGCATTGTACGGAGCCCTGGGTGATCAGGGCGTAATCCTGATTAATACAAAAAGAGGTAAACCCGGAAAGTCTCAGATCAGGGTAAGTGCGCAGCATTCGATTTCCCAGGCACGGGCACTTCCAATTTTCCTCAACGCCGCAAATTACATGGAGAAATATAACGAAGCACTGGTAAATGACGGACTCGATCCCATTTACAGTCAGGATGACATTGATATTACGCGTAGCGGAGAGTCACCGGCATTATATCCGGATAACGATTTTTATACAGAAGATTACCTGCGGAACTACAGGAGCAGCACAAACGTGATTTTTGACCTGTCCGGTGGTGATCAGAATGCCCAGTACTATATAAATACGGAATGGGGACAGGATAACGGTTGGTTGAACACGGAAATACCTGATATTAATAATTATTTCAATTTCAGGGGGAATCTTGACTTTAAGATCACTGATTTCATGAAAATGGGTGTTCAGGCTGTGGCAAGACTGAACATCAATGATGGACCAAACGTATCCCTCGCAGACGGTGAAGATGATTTCTGGGATAAATTTTCAAACATCAAGCCCAATGCTTATCCGGTATTATGGGATCCCAATCTGATCCAGGATGAAGCAACAAGGAATTTTGTACTTGATGAAGCCAATTTACGGGATGGTATGTTACTGGGAGGTAATTCCACCTATACGAACAACCAGATCCTTGGAGAGCTGGTCCAGAACGGGAAATTGAATTACCGTCAAACCCTTGCTCAGTTCAGCGGTGATCTGGACGTTGATTTAAGCTTTATAACAGAGGGGCTTTCTGCCAAAGGGTATGCCGGGATGAATATCTTCAATACACTCTTTTCAGAACAGTCCTATGATTATGCAATCTATGAACCCGTGCTCGATTCACTGGGTGTCCTGGATACAGTATTCATCCATGGTGACGATGTACCCCGTGACCAGTATAATACAAATAATGACAGATCCACATATTACAGTGATTTAACGTATTACGGAAATCTGAGCTATGACAGAAGTTTTGGAATGCACGATGTATCCGCGATGGCCATTTTGTATGGAGATGTATTCACCTGGGAAGGGTCATTTCAGAGGCAGGTTTTTTTGCATTACGGAGTTTCGGCCAATTACATGTTCAATAAGAAGTATGTTCTCGAGGGATCGCTCATGAATATCGGTACAAAGAAATTGCCGGCTGGTGAGAATTTTGAATTCGCACCGGCCGCGGGGGCTGCGTGGATCGTTTCAAATGAGAGTTTTATGGATAATGTTTCGCTGATCAATTATCTTAAACTAAGAGCTTCCTACGGCATTTCACGAAATGATAACTGGGGAAACAGCAATGCGGATTACTTCAGGTATGCCAATACATTCGTACTGGGACGTAACTTTAATTATGCCAATGGTGGCAGGGACAACAATGAAACTGTATTCTCCACGGCTTCAAACAATATCATGCTTCAAAAGCGGGAGGACATTTCCGCTGGTCTTGAGGCCGTAATGCTGAATAATTCACTCCGCCTGGAGCTGGGTTGGTTCCGTAGCAATTCCATCGGTAATGTGACCCTCATGACCTACACCTATCCGCAGGTACTGGGATTTGAGGATCTGGTATATGCCAATTATAACAGTGACAAGACGACGGGTATTGAACTTGGGATTGATTACACTTACAGAATTTCAGAAGATTTCTATGCTACCCTTGGAGGCAACATGATGAACATAAACCCGGTCATTACGAAAAGAGATGAGCCTATCTATGAAGGCGTGGATGCGGCGCTCACCAGGGTAGGGACTGCTACAGATGCCATGTGGGCCCTGGTTGCCGACGGCCTTTACGGTGAAAGCGATTTTGATGCGGAGGGATCCCTTATGGATGGTATGCCAGTTCCAACATTCGGAACCGTTCAGCCGGGTGATATTAAATACCTGGACCAGAATGGTGACGGAATTATCGATCATCTGGACCAGCGAATTGTAGGCCATGGCAGACGCACTCAGTATAGCGCACATCTGGATCTTCGTTTCAAAAATCTAGGTCTTTATATTCTTGGAGTAGGCAGACTGGGAGATTCCGGCAGTCGCAATGAATCTGATAACCTGGATGTGGAGGAAGGCTATTTCCAGGTTATCGGTGATGTGAAGTACTCAGAATATGCCCTGCAGGCATACGGGCCCGGTAATATGGATGTCAACGCAATACATCCCAGGTTGACTACCAGGAGCGGAGGAAACAATGATCGTAACTCAAGTTTCTGGGTGTTTGGGAACGACTCGTTTATAATTCCAACTGTACAACTGACATATCATTTTAATGGAGGAAGTACAATCCCCTTCCTGCAAAATTCTCAGATCTATATAAGAGGAAGTAATCTTGCTGTAATTAATAAAAATAAAGCCTTTACGGAAGTCAATCCTTATGATGCTCCGAAAACCAGGAGTGTGGTACTTGGCATTATAACCTCATTCTAAGAGGTAAAACTTTATGATAAACTATACTGATATGAAGAGATTAACATATGGTATAATAAAAATAACAATACCGTTGTTATTGCTTTCCGGTTGTGAGCTTCTGGAGCCGGACGTCTCCAATGTATATACTCTGGAAGATGTAAAGAAATTTACTAACTACGCCGAGGGTTTACTTCTGAAAGCTTACCTGGATCTTCCCCAAAATCATTCCAATTTCAACCTGGCATACGGAAGTGACGACGCTGTAACCAATGATCAGGAAGCAAATGTAAGAACGGCCAACGACGGGGGCTGGACATCAAACTTTAACCCGTTTTCAGTTTGGAACAACGCTTATGAGGACATAGCTTATATCAATACATTCTTAGAGGAGACCTCGGAAGTTGATTGGTACTGGGAGTATGAAAACGTGAGCGAAATGTTTGCCAAAAGACTCAGGGGAGAAGCATATGGCTTGCGTGCATGGTACTATTTCGCGCTTTTACAGGCTCATGCAGGTAAGGGAGCAAATGGAGAGATGCTAGGGGTTCCTATAGTTGACCATGTGCTTGATCCCGGGAATCCGGATGAATACGAAATTCCACGATCTTCATTTGATGAGCTTGTCGGGTTCATCCTGACAGATTGCGATAGTGCCATTGCTTTATTGCCGGACAGGTACACAGACAGCGGCGATAGTTATTACAAACTGGGGTATGGAAGTAATTTTAACAACAGGATCAATGGGCTGGCTGTTCGCTTGATAAAAACAAAAACAATATTGTATGCGGCAAGCCCCGCATATGCAGACGGATCATCTTATTCTTACCAGCAGGCAGCTGAATCTGCTGCTGAAATTATGGATATGAACTCCGGACTTGATAATATATCCCGAGACCACCAGGATCATCTGCAATTTTACAGTAACAGTTATGTGGCACAGGATAAT
>CAZIAU010000031.1:0-12357 GCA_964536755.1 uncultured Bacteroides sp.
TCATCGATCATCCGTTTCAGTTCCTTGTATCTCCTGCCCCCCTCTTCAGTGATCATGACGGTAGACCCTATTTCAAGGTTATCCTTAACCTTCACCTCGTGCCAGTCATAACTTCTTTCATGGATTGCCTTCGGGTCTTTATCCCCAAGAATATCGAGCTTACACTGCTGAATAAATTCATATAGTTCGTCGGTCTTGGTCTTGAGCTCGATTGCCCGGTCATTCCAGACACCTACCTTTTCTGCATTGTCCTCATTTAAAAAGGCAAACCTGCTGTATGCGGTGGCATTTTTAGCGGCAAATGCTTCTGTGGTAACCTGAAGCCCGTTATCCACGAGAACAAAGGCATCCAGCACTTCCTTTGAAACATTAAGCGCAAGGAGGGCAGTCAGCACGAGGTACATCATGCCGATCATTTTTTGTCTCGGTGTTTCTTTACCGTGTGCCATAAATACAGGATTATAGGTTTATTATTTTTTTCTTATGCTCATTGCCGAGAGCATATTGCCATATACATTGTTAAGTTCAGCAAGACTTTCGCTGAGTTTAACAATCTCATTCTTGTACTTCTGGGTTTCTGTAACTGATGCCTGGAGGCTTGAGATCATTTCATTCAACCCGTTGTACACACCCGCAGTTCCCTGAAGGTGCTCCTTGCTGCCCTTTACCTGTTCTGAGTATGAAGAATTAAGTTCGGCCAGGTTTTGATTCAACTTTTCCAGCTGATTGTTGAACTGTTTCTGACTCTGTGAGATACTGGCATGTTCCTGTTTCACCTCTCCAGACATGGCTTCATACGTGGCGGTCAGGTTTGCGCTGGAGGATGCAAATCTATCTGCAATGTCTTTTCCCTTCTGGTCTATAAGTAAAGCAGTATTCTTATAAGATTCCGCCAGTGTGTTGACCGACTCATTCAGCTGACCTGTATTTGTTCCGTATGCTGTGGCCACATTATCCATATTCTTGGCGGCATTACCCATTTTATCAAAATACTCCTTTGTGGCCAGTGATGCGGAAGTTATTTCACCAATAGTTTCAGTGGTCGACGAAATTGTATTCAGGTGTTTCCCAAGACTGCGCACATCTTCAGCATTGATCTGGGACTGCTGAAACAGCTCATCGAATTTCTGAAGCCCCACGTTCCTGTCAGCAATTGCCTGTTCCTTGTATTCATCAATCTCATCAGGGTCTGACATGCCGGCCAGCTCAGGATAAACCAGTGTCCAGTCCAGCTCCTCGTGAAGTGGTTCGAACGCTGAGAAAAAGAAAATGACAGCTTCACAGAGCAGGCCAGCGGTCAAAGCGACCCCGGATCCGGTCCAGTGCATGATCTTAAAGAGTGCACCGATAATTACAATAGAGGCACCGAAGCCATAAAGCTTGGCCGTGAAACTCTTCCAGCCCGAACTTTGGACAATTTCTGTAATTCCCATTATATAAAGTATTTAATTAGTTATTACCCAAATATGAGCGTACGCACCTGAATCCGATATATGATTTTGCGGTATCCTGGTATTCGTAATCCCTTGTACTCACCTGCAGATAACGTGCAATATCTTTCCAGGAGCCTCCCCTGATGACTTTCCGTTTCATCACCGGTGGATCATCAGGTTTAGCATTGTAGTTATAATAAGGGTTCATATCATGTGAAAACACATATGCGGAAGGATCATAGGCAGTTATAGTCCATTCGGCAACATTACCGGCCATATCATAGAGCCCGTACTGGTTCGGATTACCGGTATAGTGTGCCACCCTGGAAGGATACATTGAACCATCATCGGTATAGTTTCCTCTAAGGGGTTTGAAGTTGGCAATAAAACAACCCAGTTTATTCCTCAGATAAACACCTCCCCATGGATACATGCTATGATCAAGGCCGCCACGAGCTGCATATTCCCATTCAGCTTCGATTGGAAGCCTGTAATTCTGAACAATGGGCTGATGACTTCTTGCCAGGGCCCAGTTCAGGTAATTTGTTCTCCAGATACAGAAGGCATTGGCCTGTTTCCAGTTAACACCCACAACAGGGTAATTGTCATATGATGGTGAACGGAAATACATATTAGCCATGGGCTCATTGTAAGAATATGTAAAATCAGCGATCCAGACCAGTGTGTCAGGATACACCAGAACCCAGTCCTTATTTACAAAGGAAGCCCTGCTTGTGACATCTTCCACTGTACCATCCGGACGTGTAACCGATCCATCATATTGTACAACCGGATCAGCGTTACCGCCGGAATAATCAAGACGAAAGCGATTGGAGGCTTTGGAAGCCTGGACAAGATCGACCCAGTAGTAATTGTAGATAAGTTTGGTAACATTGATTTCCTTGGAGATATAGGTCAGGCGATCGGCCCCGCTGTAATAGATCCCCATATCATCAATGATCTGCCTTATATTGCCTTCTTTATCCTTGGAAGCGTCAAGTGAAGCGTCCCAGTTAATAATAGGTTCACCGTTATTGTCTTCAAAGGGTTGTCCCTCAGCATCTTTGAGTATAAAGTCCTCAATTCCCTGAGAAGCCAGTTCCTTGCGAATTATCGAGTCCCGTACCCAATCTACATACTGTCTGTATTCATTATTGGTGATTTCAGTTTCATCCATCCAGAAAGCATCCACAGCCACTGTCCGCGACATACTGTTCTGTGTCCATGTAACATCCTGGTCACTCGGTCCCATCAGAAATGATCCATTGGGAATGGCCTTCATACCAAAAGGATCAGGTTCGGCATATGCTTTTCTGCCTTGCACTCCAACGAGTTCTCCATTGTTGTATGAACTACAACTTCCGATTATTGCCGCCAGGACGACCAAAAAGACTATTCGTTTCATAATTAAACGCTTAAAAGATGCAAAAATCAACGTTTTACGAACTGTTTAAATTATAAAAAACAATTTAAATATAGGTAATTTTTATAAAAATCTTATACTCTTATACTTTTGGAGACTCTTGTCAACACTGAGATCGAAGCAGTAGCGAACCGTGACTTCATGTGAGCCGCTATTATATTTTAAAAGCGGAGAAAGTTCGAAATCATAAGAATATCCAATCATTATTCCATTTATCAACTCCACTCCGACAAGTGCTGACAATGCACCGCCGACTGAATAAGAAACTCCTCCCCAAAACCTTTTATTGTATCTCAGATTAGTATTAACGTAAATATGATTTGACCTGGCATCTGTCTGAACCATTAATGAAGGTTGTATTTCAAACATTGGATTTGTAAGCTGAATATTATATCCTGCCAGAAGGTAATAGTGCCTGATCAGTTTGGTTTCGGCATACTCTTCCGGAAAATCAAAAGAAGTCTGGTTCAGATGGGTGGTTGAAATGCCGACAAAAAGATTATCTGTGCTATAGTGAACTCCCAGTCCCATATCAAATCCAAAAACACTTCCACCATTTTTAGGAATGGCATTATCCGATTCGGGAGTAATTATATCGGCCCCGTTCCATGAGGGAGTCAGAGATTGGTTTGCAAGTCCCGCATTAACACCTATTCCCAGGCTTCCCAGGCCTGCGTCAATCCGGAATGCATATGAAACACTAAAAAGAAAATCGTTGTTAAAGGCCAGGTTATCATTGGTCATATTCAATCCGATTCCATGTGTCTTTCCCAGAAAATCTAACGGCATATTTGCTGAAAAAACAGTGGTTATCGGGGCATCAGGAAGACCCGTCCACTGATTTCGAAAAGCTCCGGTCAGGCAGATCCTGTCACTGCTCCCGGCAGCACCAGGATTGTAATAGGGAGTCAGGAACATATTCTGACTGAATTTGGGGTCCTGCTGTGCCAGAAGGTTCAGGGAAACAGTTCCAAAAATAAGTATATATACTAATCTCATCATTTCACACTGAATTCACCGCTAAGCTTCGATTCTTCTGCTTTGTATGCTATTGTAAATTAAGCAAAAATAGTTCTATCAGACAAATTTTATTAATACCAGAATGTTCATAAAAAAAGGCACTGTTTCAAACCATTTTTTAACTAAAAAATCATTATAAATCCTGTTTATAAACGCAAATTATCCGTTTTCATTACCCAGCCTGTGCAGATATCGCCACCAACGGTCAGGAATTATCTGGTTACACGCCTGCTGGTAATCCTCATACGAACAAGACACAAAAAAGTTATAGCCTGTTACTCTATTTAAAACAGGAACCTCCATCCACCACCTTTCTGAAAGAGTGCTTTTATGAAAAATAATGTCATGACCGGCAGCATTCAAAGTAACAATGAATTTTTTAATATGCTCGGGTGTGTCAATGGGGTTTTCCCTGATACGGTGGGTGAAACCCTCCAGGAAATACCATGCGGCCTGAGCTGTTAAATGAGCTGTTTGGCCGTTCATGTCGGACAAGGGACAGAACTCGAAAAACCCCACTACATTCACTTGCTCACTCAGACCGGCATACCGGGATATCCTGCACAGCTCCTCACCCAGAAATCCATTGGGTGACGGGATTGCTGCACCGGGAGCATCGGAATGTCTGACCGCTCCCAGATCAATACTCACAAATTCTGAATCACGTATCAGTGGTTCCACTTGCTGTAAATTGTTTCGGGCATCCCCGAGCCGGATGCTCTCAAGGAACGATTCCTCAAGCTGACTAAGCTGATCCTCAGTGACGAAATAGGCCTGATGTCCAAGATTCGTAAAACTGAAACTTTTCCTGACATCCGGGTTCAACAAATAGTTGAGATAATTTCTGGAGTTGGGGAGATCGCTGGAGACAGAAAAATCAAGCATTGAATCTATTGTAAGAATCTGGTGAATGCCTTCCCTCTTTTCCAGCGCCATAAATACACCCTGACTGATATCCTGGGAACCGCCGAGAATCAGGGCCATAATATTTCGTTCTTTTAATTCCAGAAGTATATCCCGCAGGGCATAATATGTATCCTTCACCGAACCACTGACCTTGATATTTCCCAGATCATAAATCCTGATGTTCCTGTTGATTTTTCGTAACTGATATAATTTTTTCCGGACCTCATCCGGTGCGTCTTTACTCCCTTTTATAAAGGCGTTTTTATCTTCCGGTACTCCAATAATAGCCACTTTGTGCTTATCCAGTTCCCTTATGGGTTGATCCGGAGTATGGACAGTAATATGATGGCTGAAAGCTTCCTGTTTTTCCAGGTGTTCGTTTTGGGGTCTTTCCAGGCTAACCGGATCGAAGTATCCGCTAAAGTCCATTGGATTCTCAGTTTATGAGGTTTATTTTTTTGCCCTGGAATCAGCCTTATCAATTATCTCCCGGCATTCATCCAGGGTCAGTTCTTCGGGTTTTCTGCTTTTTGGGATCCTGTAGTTCTTTTTCTTAAATGAAATATAAGGACCATACCTTCCATTAAGAATTAAAAGATCGGGTTCTTCCTCGAACTGCTTTATATTCCTTTTTTCCTCCCGGGTGCGCTTTTCCTTGATGATTTCAACGGCCCTATCTTCTTTTATGGAATAAGGGTCGTCTGTCTTCCCCAGGCTGTAAAATTTTGAACGGTGACGTACATACGGTCCGTATTTTCCCACACCAATAATCAGCTCTTCATCTTCAAATTGTCCAATACTCCTGGGCAGCCTGAAAAGTGCCAGCGCCTCTTCCAGGGTGATGGTTTCCAGACTCTGACCTTTCAACAGGCTGGCAAATCTGGGTTTATCTTCGTCACTGGCTTCGCCTATTTGCGCAATGGGTCCAAACCGGCCAATCTTCACACTTACGGGTTTCCCGGTATCCGGATCCATGCCCAGCTGTTTTTCTCCCTTGGATCGTTCAGAGGTCTGTGTTGCCGAATCAACTTTCGTCTGAAAAGGATCGTAAAAACGTTTGATCATGCTGGGCCAGTTGAGTTTGCCCACAGCAATCTCATCAAATTCTTTTTCAACGGAAGCCGTGAAATTGAAATTCATGATATTCTGAAAATTCTGTTCCAGGAAGTCATTCACGATGGCACCGATGTCGGTAGGAAAAAGTTTACTCTTTTCGAACCCGAATTTCTCCTGGATTACCTGACTGGAAATGGTATCCCCTTCCAGGATAAGCTGGGTCATATCACGAAGAGTTCCTTTCCTGTCTTCTTTGACCACATATTCCCTTTGCTGAATGGTGGAGATAGTAGGTGCGTAGGTTGAGGGGCGACCAATTCCCAGCTCTTCCATCTTTTTTACCAGGCTTGCTTCGGTGTACCTGACAGGTTGCTGAGTCGATTTTTCAGTGGCTTCAATCTTCTGCCGGTGAAGCGGATCATTGACTTTGACAAGCGGCAGCATACCCCTGGTGTCTTCCTCCTGATCTTCATCGGTGGATTCCATATATACTTTGAGAAAACCGTCAAATTTGAGTACCTCTCCCGTTGCAAGGAATTTTTCAGAACTGCCTGATATATTAATACCTATAGTAGTTTTTTCCAGCTGGGCCTCGCTCATCTGAGAGGCAATTGTCCTTTTCCATATCAGTTCATACAAACGTTGTTCGGCCCGGGTGCCCCCGATATCAGGATTATCTATGAATGTGGGACGGATGGCCTCGTGAGCTTCCTGGGCTCCCTTGGACTTTGTTGTAAAATTCCTTGATTTAAGGTATTTTTCTCCATATGATCCTTTAATCTTTTTGGCAGCTGAACCAATGGCTAGTTTTGAGAGGTTTACCGAGTCGGTCCTCATATAAGTTATTTTACCGGATTCATAGAGTCTCTGTGCTACCGACATGGTCTGGTTAACCGAGAAACCCAATTTTCGACTGGCTTCCTGTTGCAGAGTGGAGGTGGTAAAAGGTGGGGCAGGAGATTTTTTTAAGGGTTTTTTTTCAACAGAGTCAACCGAGAACGTACTATTCTGGCATACTGAAAGGAATGCACGGGCCTGCTCTTCAGAATCAAATCGATTTGAAAGGTCCGCCTTAATAAGGGCTTTTCCTTCTTTCTGGCCAGGAACAGTAAACCAGCCTGAAACCCTGAAATAATATTTGGAGGAAAATTTTTGAATCTCCCGCTCTTTTTCCACAATTAGCTTAACAGCAACCGATTGCACTCTGCCAGCAGAAAGGGAGGGCTTTACCTTTTTCCAGAGTAAAGGCGAAAGTTCAAAGCCCACCAGGCGGTCCAGAACTCTTCGCGCCTGCTGAGCGTTTACCAGGTCAGTATCAATAAAACGAGGATTATCCAGTGCATTCATAATGGCATCCTTTGTGATCTCGTGGAACACTATCCTGCGGGTATTATCCTTGTTCAGGCCAAGCACCTCGAAAAGGTGCCATGCAATGGCTTCCCCTTCACGGTCCTCATCAGTGGCAAGCCAGACCAGGGATGATTTTTTAGCCAAATCCTTCAGTTCCCTGACAATCTTCTTCTTATCAGAAGGCACAATATACTGTGGAGTAAAATCCTTATCAATGTCTATTCCCAGGTTTTTCTTTGCCAGGTCCCTGATATGTCCGAAGCTGGATTTAACAGTGTAATCTTTTCCCAGAAATCTTTCGATTGTTTTTGCTTTCGCCGGAGACTCAACAATTACCAGATTCTCAATCATATTTTTATTACTCCCTCGTTTAATAAGTGATTACAAAATAACTTAAATGGCCGTCCACCATCAAAATTTTTGATACAAATAATTACTATTTTTGACGCAAATTAAGCTTTCCATGGTTTTCAAGCCCGGCAAAACTACAAAATATTTGATCATTCTATGGTCACTATACGCACTACCTCTTGTATTGTTCATTACGATCATGTTATTGATCGGGAACGGGAAGATGGGTTTCATGCCTGAATTTGCTCAGCTGGAGAATCCACAGTCCAACCTGGCCTCTGAACTTATTACTGAGGACGGAGAGGTTCTGGGGAAGTATTTCATTGAGAACCGTACCTATGTAGACTTTGAGGATCTTGCCCCTCACCTGGTCGATGCGCTCATTGCCACCGAAGATGTGAGGTATTACCGTCATTCGGGCATTGACCTTCGCAGCCTTTCTAGAGTTCTGATTTATTCGGTTCTGCTGGGACAGAATGAAGGTGGTGGCAGTACTATTTCACAGCAGCTGGCAAAAAACCTGTTTCCCAGGGATACAACCATCCGTCGTTCCCGAATAGGAAGAGAAGTGCACCTGGGAATCAATAAATTTAAAGAATGGAATACCGGGGTCAGGCTGGAACGGAGCTACACAAAGAATGAAATTATCACCATGTATTTGAATACGGTGCCTTTCGGAGGTGAGTCTATCGTAGGTATTCAGTCAGCCGCCAGAACCTTTTTCAATACATCTCCCGATTCACTTACCATAGACCAGGCGGCCATACTGGTTGGCATGTTAAAAGCACCAACAGCCTATAATCCGAGGATCAATCCTCAGAGGTCATTTCACCGCAGAAATGTGGTTATCGGTCAGATGGTAAAATATGGTTACCTGGATCCCGCTGTTGCTGATTCGGTGAAGCAGATGCCGGTAAGCGTGGACTATAACCTGGCCAGTCACCTGACCGGTCATGCCAAACATTTCCGCACTTTCCTTGCAGGTTTCATGAATGAAACCAGGCCGGTTCCTCCTTCCGAAGATGCAGGAATACTGGAATGGGAGCGTTACAGGAGAGATTCCCTGAGATGGTCGGATGACCGTCTTTATGGCTGGATAAATAAGAATTTCAAACCCGATGGCACACAGTATAACCTATACCGGGACGGTCTAAGGATATTCACGACGATTAATTATAAAATGCAGCAGTATGCCGAAGAAGCTGTGGATCAACAGATGAAAGGATACCTGCAGCCCGCATTTTTCAGAGAGAAAAAGGGGCGTAAAAATGCGCCGTTTGAGGACATTTCGGAGGAGGAGATACGTTCCATTCTTCATCGCTCTGTTCGGTGGACAGACCGTTATAAATATATGGCCTCAATGGGAACGTCGTGGGACTCCATACTCTATGCTTTTGACCAGCCTGTCCATATGGAGATCTTTTCCTGGGACGGACCGGTGGATACCGTCATGACACCCATGGACTCCATCAGGTACATGAAGCATATTCTGAGAGCCGGTTTTATGGCCATGGACCCTTCAACCGGACAGGTGAAAGCTTTTGTAGGCGGGCACAATTATCGTTACTTCCAGTACGATCATGTATATCAGGGCCGCAGACAGGTGGGTTCAACCATGAAGCCATTCCTTTATCTGCTGGCCATGCAGGAGGGCTATTCACCATGTGAGATGATACCCCTGGTTCCAATTACTTTTCCAAATATCATTGATAACAAAGACACAACTTACACACCCACCGCACCTCCTCCAAACCGCTTTGCAGGTAAGAAGGTATCCCTGAAATGGGGACTGGCCAATTCACATAACTGGGTATCGGCGTGGCTGTTCAAAAATTTCAATCCGGAAAATGTGATCAGGATCATGCGCAAGATGGGAGTAACTTCATATATAGATCCGGTACCCAGTATGATTTACGGTACCGCCGACATCTCCCTGGAAGAGATGGTGGGAGCATTCAATACTTTTTCCAACCGTGGCATATATGTAAGTCCCGGATATGTTACCCGTATAGAGGACCGGTATGGCAATGTGATATCGACTTTCCACCCGGGAGAAAATGAAGCCATCAGTGCAGAAACAGCTTACCTTATGTTGACTCTTCTAAGGAACGTCGTAGATATGACCGGCAGATATAAGGGGGATTATTATTCCGGAACGGCCAACCGCCTGAGATGGTATTATGAGTTTACGGGGGAGCTTGCAGGAAAAACCGGAACAACGCAAAATCAGAGTGACGGATGGTATATCGGTCTAGCTCCGAAGCTGAGTGCTGCGGCGTGGGTTGGGGGGGAGGACCGCTCCATTCATTTCGATCAGCTGGGGATGGGCGCCGGAGGAAATATGGCGCTGCCCATCTATGCGGAGTTTTTGAGGCGTGTTTATGCCGATTCCACTCTGAATATCACCCAGGAGGATGAGTTCGAAAAGCCCCCGGATTTCTTTATAGATCTGGATTGTCCGGATATCGCCGAGGCCGGCAGCGCGAGTGATTATGATGACTTCTGACCTTAAAGGAAAGTTAATGGAGGAAGTTCCGGGAGTTCAGGCCGGTATGGAATTGATCAGTGTTTCGGTATAGGGGTGACCGGGATTTTTATATATCTGATCGGCATTTCCGGTTTCCACAATCTTTCCGTCTTTCATTACCAGGATACGGTCCGACATATACCTGACCACGGTCAGATCATGGGAGATGAAAATATAGGTGAGAGCATGGTGTTCCTTGAGATCATTAAGCAGATTGAGGATCTGGGCCTGAACGCTTACATCAAGTGCTGAAACAGACTCATCCAGGATAATGAACTCGGGCCCCGAAGCCAGTGCCCTGGCAATGCCTATTCGTTGTCGTTGTCCTCCTGAGAATTCATGTGGATAACGGGCCGAATCTGATTCCCGGAGCCCCACCTGTTCGAGCAGATCGGTTACCCTTTGTCTTTTCTGGTAGGAGGTCAGTCCCCTGAGATGGATATCCATGGGTTCCCGGATGATGTTGCCGGCTGGTATCCTTGGATTGAGCGATGAGTAAGGATCCTGGAAAACAACCTGTATCTTCCTGCGTACCTCCCTCAGTGATTTTCCGGAACTGGAACGAAGGTTTTTACCATCGAATTCGATATCGCCCGAATTAGCTTCAACAAGTCGGAGAATGGTCCTCCCCAGGGTGGTTTTACCGCACCCCGATTCACCTACCAGACCAACGGTTTCGCCCCTGAAAACATCAAAATTCACATCACTGACGGCTTTGATATCCGATTTCCCCCGGTCTCCGTTATACCATTTGTTCAGGTTCCTGATCCGGAGCAATGGTGTTTCGTTCCGTGGAACCACTTTTCTCTTCAGCTCACCGGAAGAAGGCAATTTCCCTTTCAGAAATTCAGAAATTGTGGGAAGTCTGTATGGTGAAGATTCCAGTGAAGGTTTACATGCAACCAGTCCCCGGGTATACTGTTCCTTCGGTGAGGAGAGAATCTGTCCGGCCGGTCCCGATTCGACCAGTTTACCCTGGTACATCACCGTAATATCGTCCGCTATATTTTTCAAAACCATTAGATCATGGGTGATTAACAGGATACTTAGGTTGAACCTGGTCCTCAGGCTGGCAAGCAGATCCAGGATGCCTTTCTGAACCGTGACATCGAGGGCTGTGGTAGGTTCATCGGCAATGATCAGATCGGGATTGGTGGCCAGTGCCATAGCAATCATAACCCTCTGGCGCTGCCCGCCGGACAACTGGTGGGGCCATGCATTGTATTGCCTTTCCGGATCGGGCAGGGTTACTTCCCTGAACAGCTCCAGTACCCGGTTCCGGGTCTCCCGCCTCTTCATATCAGTGTGTTGTCTAATGGTTTCTGCGACCTGATGTCCGCATTTCATGGAGGGATTGAGAGATGTCATCGGTTCCTGGAAGATCATAGATATCCTGTTCCCGCGTATCCGGTTCAGATCTTTTTCGTGCATTTCGGTGAGTAAGCAATCCGTATTATCCGGGTACCTGAATATGATCGTCCCGGAAATCATTTTTACCCCTGGAGGCAGCAGCCCGAGAATGGAAAGAGCGGTCAGTGTCTTTCCCGAACCCGATTCTCCCACCAGACCGGTTATCTTTCCCCTGGCAAGATCCATATTGATCTGATCGGCCAGGATGGTTGAATCCGACTCCAGGGAGAGGCCTTTTACCTGGAGAATAGATCCATTCAGGCTACCTTCGTTTTCTTTTTCTGTGAACGACAACCCTGTTTCCTTTCATTTCGATTTTCCAGCCGGGGTGAATGATCTCCCTGGCTTTACGAAAATAAAGCATTGTACGGATACTGGTAGTCCGTTGCTCATTTCCCTTTTTAAACTCTCCGCTGAATTCATAGCTCGTGGAATAAGAATGATTTTCATGATATAACCTGATGGTTTCCACCACTGATGCGATCACCCTGTAAATCTCACCCCTGTTGGTTTCGCTGTATTCATCCTCGAACTCTTCACTTAGCACACTGAAATTCACAATATTTTCCAGGTAACAATCTTTTTTCCTGGCAAACAGGACCTCATACCTTAATCCGCTTTCTGTTTCAAAATAGTAGGCCGAACCCGATTTAATTGCCGGTGCCTCTATCGGGAAACACTCGATCTTATTTTCAATATCCCCCCTGAAAAGGGGAAGGTCCATTGGATCGGTTGAAGCCATTATCCAAAGAGGAATTTTGGGATTTCCTGTACCCTGTTCACTTCAATTATCTCAAGGTTGAATCTGCCCGGATCGATTCTGTTTCTGTTAAATGATGACATGAGAATTCGTTTCATACCCAGTTTATCAGCTTCTCCAA
>CAZIAU010000032.1:0-12352 GCA_964536755.1 uncultured Bacteroides sp.
CAGGGAAGAACCCAAACCGGAACCCAAACCGGAGCAGCCCAAAATTGCAGAGGTTCTCGATATTGTGGACGATGATGTACAAATCGAAGATGATTTTGATTTTGACATGGAGGCCACCAACGATACTGAATACGATTTCACCAGCATGATGGGAGATGATGATGAGGAGATTGACGAGGAAGAAGTATTCTATATTGTAGAGTAAATTCAAACATTCAACGGAGGGGACCCGGCCACCGAATTCCGCAAGTACATTGCACAGAACCTGAGATATCCGGAGATCGCTGCTGAAAACGGTATCAGTGGTCGTGTTATTGTCCAGTTTGCTGTCAACAAAGTCGGACAGGTAGTGGATGCAGTTGTCGTCCGTGCTGTTGATCCGGCTCTTGATAAGGAAGCCATCAGGGTGGTAATGTCCTCACCCAAATGGACCCCGGGTAAGCAACGTGGAAAAGCGGTAAAAGTTCTTTTTACTTTCCCCATTAACTTTGTGTTGCAGTAAAATATTAATCAAATGTTGATAAAAGCCGGCCAAGTGTCGGCTTTTTTTATGGCATATCTTCATCTTTTGTGGCATTGCGAGGGATTATTTCATATTTTAGCTATCGACAAAACCATTGAACCATGCGAAAGATATTTACTATTCTGGTGGCAGCACTTTTAGTTGGAGGGTGCGGATCTACCACCAAAAAATTACAACGGGGTAATTATGATGCCGTGATCGATAAAACGGTCAAAAAACTCATAAGGAAACCAAATGCAAAAGATGCATCCGAGATGGACAGGGCTTACAAAATGGCCAATGAAAGAGATCTTGACAGGATCAGGTTCCTGAAAATGGAAAACAATCCCGATAGCTACGATGAGATCTTCAGCAGTTACAATATGTTGAAAGAACGCCAGCGTAAGGTCCGGACAGTTACTCCCCTGGACGTGGACGGTCAGTCGTTCAGTTATGAATATGTAGATTATGATGCGGAAATGGTGAATGCCAAACGAAAGGCAGCAGACTTTTTCTTTAATAACGGAAAGGGCTTGCTGGAAAATGCATTGCAAAAGCAGGACTACAGGGATGCCTACTACCAGTTGAGTAAAGCCTCGGAATACAGCGGGGGACAGTTTGAAGGGATCGATGAACTGATATTTGATGCCCATCAGAAAGGAATAAGTCGCGTGATTGTTGAAGTAGTGAATAATGCGCCATTACAGCTGCCTCAACTGGTTGAGGAAGATCTGATCTCGTTCGATACCCGGGGATTGGATAATGAGTGGGTAGAGTACCATTTCAAACACCTGGATGAGAATATCGTATATGATTATGCAGTACTGGTAAAGCTGCTATCCATTAATGTTTCCCCGGACGATACAAAGGATGTGGACGAGATATTCAACAAGCGAATATCCGATGGATTTGAATATGTCCTGGATGCCAACGGAAATGTGATGAAAGATACGGCCGGCAACGATATTAAATTGCAGAAATTCAAAGATATCACCTGTACTTTGATCGAAACGCAACAATTTAAATCAGTGGAGATCAAGGGAGAAGTTGATATCAGGGCCCTCACTCCTTCGGACCGGCAAATTCAGAAAGAACCTTTCGGGGCATCCAATCAGTTTGAACACTCTTCTGCCCGCTATGCAGGCGATCCGGCAGCGCTGACACCGGAGGCCCTGGAAAAAACGAAGCAGGATAAGATCCCGTTCCCAACGGATGTGGATATGGTGATGATGTGCACTGAAACCATCAAACCGGCTATCCGGAACGCTATTTATAACAACCGGCAGTTCATAAAGTAAGGATAGGCCCGTTTCTTTTTTATCGGAAGGATACTCAGAAGGCAAGGTGCCGTTTGAGAATCCTGAAGAATTTCTACTTTTGCATCCTCATTATTATGTATGGGCGACTATTGGGATCATAGGCCAACCCCGGAAACTGCAGTTCTTGTGGGTATAATTAACCAGGGACAGACCGAGGAGATGGCAGCGGAATACCTTGATGAACTGGCATTCCTGGCCGAAACTGCCGGTGCTGAGCTTCGGGGGGTATTTACCCAGAAACTTGATGTTCCCAATCCGAAGACTTTTATCGGATCCGGAAAACTGATTGAAGTAAAAGAATTCGTGAACGAAGGGAAGATCGATATAGTGATCTTCGATGATGAACTTACTCCCTCCCAGTTAAGGAATATTGAGCGCGAGTTGAAATGCAGGATCCTCGACAGGACCAACCTGATCCTGGATATTTTTGCCGGACGGGCGAAAACCGCTCATGCTAAAACACAGGTAGAACTGGCGCAGTACCAGTACCTTCTTCCAAGACTAACAAGGATGTGGACACACCTTGAAAGGCAAAGGGGGGGTATTGGACTGAGAGGGCCGGGTGAAACAGAGATTGAAACCGACCGCCGGATTATCCGTGACAAGATCTCCCGGTTAAAGGAACAGCTTATCAGGATCGATAAACAGATGGCTGTACAGCGAAAGAACCGGGGAAAGATGGTCCGGGTGGCTCTGGTAGGATATACCAATGCCGGAAAATCCACCCTGATGAACCTGCTCAGCAAGTCGGCTGTTTTTGCTGAGGATAAACTGTTTGCAACGCTGGATACCACTGTACGTAAAGTGGTGGTTGAAAACCTGCCGTTCCTGCTATCCGATACGGTTGGGTTTATAAGGAAACTTCCCACACACCTTGTAGAATCATTCAAGTCAACTCTTGATGAGGTACGGGAGGCAGATATCCTGATGCATGTGGTTGATATATCACATGCCAATTTCGAAGAACAGATTGAGGTCGTGGAGGAAACTCTCCGTGAGCTGGGAACGGATGGAACTCCTGTGATGATGGTATTTAATAAGACAGATGCATTTAATTACATAAAAAAGGAGAAGGATGACCTTACTCCCTTTGAAAAGGTGAACCTCAGCCTGGAGGATTTAAAAAAGAAGTGGATCGGTAAAAACAGCGACGTATTGTTTATCTCGGCACTCAGGAAATCCAATATCGATGAATTAAAGGATCAGCTCTATCAGAAGGTTAAAGAGATCCATGTAAAAAGGTATCCCTACAACGATCTTTTATACTAAACCATTATTCACAAGGTACTCTGCAATCTGCACAGCATTCAGCGCAGCTCCCTTTTTTATCTGGTCGCCGACACACCAGAAGGTTATTCCGTTGGGATTGGTGAGGTCTTTTCTCAGCCGCCCCACGAAAATATCATCCTTACTGGCCGAACCAAGCGGCATCGGGTATACCAGGTTGGAGGGATCATCTTTCAGAGTTACACCTTCAGCCCCGGCAAGAGCCTCTCTCACCTGCTGCAGCTCAAGTGGAGCCTGAGTCTCCACCCAGATGGCTTCAGAGTGATTACGTAATACAGGAACACGCACACAGGTTGAGCTTACCTCGATGTCGGAGTGCATAATTTTCCTGGTTTCATTATACATTTTCATCTCCTCCTTGGTGTATCCGTTCTCCGTGAACACATCAACATGAGGGATGAGGTTCATTGCCAGCTGGTACTGGAATTTTTCCACGGTGACAGTTTCGCCCGAGGCAATTTGTTTTATCTGGGTTTCAAGTTCTGCCATGGCAGCTGCGCCGGCTCCGCTCGCAGCCTGGTAAGTGGCAGCATGTACACGGCGAATGGGAGAAAGATCATTGATAGGCTTAAGGCATACCACCATCTGGATGGTGGTGCAATTGGGATTGGCCACAATATTCCTTGGAAGCGAGTGGAGGTCACCCGGGTTAACTTCTGGTACCACCAGTGGAATATCCTCTTCCATCCTGAATGCACTGGAATTGTCGATCATGACAGCACCATGTTTTGTAATGGTCGGTGCGAACTGCTTTGAGGTTCCTCCGCCGGCCGATGTCAGGGCGATATCTATCTCCTTAAAATCATCGTTCTGCTTCAACTCTTTTACGGTGAGATTTTCCCCGTTAAAGGAATATTGTTTCCCTGCACTGCGCGAAGATCCAAATAATACCAGTTCATCCAGAGGAAAATTTCTCTCCTGGAGCACCCTGAGGAACTCCTGTCCAACGGCGCCGCTAACACCTACTACAGCTACTCTCATAATCTTGTTTTTTTACGTTTTCAGTATGCAAAAATCATAATTAATTCTTTTAGATGAAACGAACACTCCTCTTTTTTTCATTTCTGCCCCAAATTTTATTGGGACAGTATCACCTTGACTTTGAAAACGGTTCCGAGGAACCTTTTCAGCAAATGCCCCCGGAACGGTGGGAAGTTACTCCCGGCGAGGCCATTTCCGGCTCTCTTTCTTTGCATCACAGTTATGATAATCCGGAATCAGGAACTGACTATTGTTTTTTCAGGCATGATCCTCTTCAGGATCCGGATCCCATTTCGTTTTCGTTCCGGGTCAGGCATATGTATGCTCCCAGTTCGGTCAACAACTGGCAGGTGGCCCTGTTGGCAGATTTTTCGGATAAGATCACCGGGGGGCTTGTCCTGGGGGTCAATTTTACAGGATCGGATGATCTTGTAAGTCTGTGGGAGGTCAGGGAAGAACATATTGAAAAGATCGGATCCACGTTGATCAATTACCAGGATCAGGTCGGGGTTGAGCTGGCTCCCCGTTTCCGGCTTGCATGGCAGAGGGAGGGCTATGTCAGGTTATTCTTTACACCTGATCCGGAAAATCAGCCGGAAGTGCTCTCGGGGGTGTTCCCTTTGGATTCACTGCCCGGGGGAAGAAACCTGGTAATCAGGTATAATTACAGTGCGGCACGTGACAGGGGCCTTTGGATGGATGACCTGAGTCTGGAAGGCAGGTTTATTCCGGATACTATCGCTCCCCTGGTTACAGGAGTAGAGGTAAGTGATCCCAGACACCTTCAGATATTTTTTTCAGAAGAGATCCTGAAGCCTGGTCCCGGTTCATTTCTGCTTACGGGATTGAATTATAACCATGGGACCGGAATAGTTCCGGATTCAGTTGTGTATGGTTCTGATTACGTTCTCCTGGGGTTTCCTCTTCCCATTCCCAACCGTAACAGGATGGAAATAGATGTTTCGGGGATCTTTGACAGTGACATGAATTATCTTTCTGATACTCTCCTTTTTTTCATGCGTGACCGGCCGGAATGGGGTGACCTGGTTTTTACCGAGATCATGTATGATCCCGATCCTGTGGTCAGTCTTCCCAATGAAGAGTATCTGGAAATTTATAACCGGTCCGTTTACAGTGTGGAAATGGAAGGCTGCTGGTTAGAGGTAGGGACCAGGAAGAAGGAGTTCGCACCATTTACATTTGAGCCGGGCCGGTTCCTTTTGGTGACCGGTATAACGCTGCCCAATAGTGGTGCGATCGTTAAACTCTGCAGCAGTGAGGGCACACTCATCCATGCAATCCGTTACAGGGTGCCGTGGAAGGGCCCTGAATGGAAGGCGGAAGGAGGATGGTCCCTCGAATCTCCCGACCCTGAAATAGTTTGCATAGATCCTGATCTCTGGGAATTTTCATCCGACCCCCGGGGCGGAACGCCGGGTTCCATCAACAGTAACCATACTGAGCTTGAGGACGGGGCAAATCCTCAGCTGCTGTATCTCGGATTTACCGGAAAAAGTACCATACGGGTAACATATTCAGAACAGGTCAGGTTCAATGCTGAGAATACGGGTCTGATAAAGGTTGTTCCCGGCCTGAGTTCACCGGACAGTGTAGTAGCAGTCTGGCCCCTTTCTGATGAACTGGATCTGTTTTTCAGTGAAGATTTCCCGGACAAACAAATTTTCGAACTTTATCTTCCGGGTATAGCGGACTGTGCAGGGAATATGTCCGGGAATGAAAAGATCAGGTTTGCAAAACCAGGCATACCCCGTTTCGGGGAGGTAATTATCAATGAGATCATGTACGATCCCGTTGACGGGAATCCTGAATTTATTGAGCTCCGTAATGTTTCGGACCAGTGTTTCGACGTTCATTCCCTCTCCCTCGATGTGGAAAAGGATGATACATCTCCTGAAATGCCGGTACCAATTTACGACCGTTCAAGGATACTGGCACCCGGGGACTACCTGGTTGTATCCGCATCTACGGGCAGACTGCTGGAAGCATATTGCCTGGAAGCCCCGGGTTGTTGTCTGGAGATGGGGATGATGCCCGGTCTGTTAAATTCGGGAGGGATAATTTACCTAACCGACCGTTCGGGAACGATCCTTGATATGGCACATTTTGGTGACCATCTACATATGGATCTGCTGGGTGATTCCAGGGGTATCAGTCTCGAACGCATTTCGGCTGACAGACCTGGAAGTGACCCTGAAAACTGGCATTCTGCTGCGTCCATTGAGGGTTATGCCACTCCAGGCAGAGAAAATTCACAATCCTTATCCGATCCCACAGCTGATCCGGAGAAAATATTGACTGTGGAACCAATGGTTTTCAGTCCCGATAACGACGGGTACCAGGACCTGCTCCAAATCTTGATAGCGGCAGGCAGGGGGGAGTGGGTGGTCAGGTTATTGATTACCGACATGGCAGGAAATCCGGTCCGGCAGCTGGCCAATAACCATATTGTCGGACCGCAGGCCACCTATACGTGGGATGGGGAAAGTGATGATGAAACCATGGTGAGTGAAGGGTTATACGTGATCCACCTATGGGGATATCAACCGGATACGGGTAAAAAATGGAACCGGAAAACAGGTGTGGGAGTTATTTACCGCTGAGTTTTACCAGTCCTTTCCTGGTTAAGAGGACTATAACGGTTGCCCCGAATCCGAGCAGGGCAGTGGCCCGGAAGGTTGGGAGAAATCCCACATGATCGATAATGGTACCCACGATGGGATAAACCATCACACTAACAAAGAAATTTATAGTCATGTAAACAGCATTTACAAATGCCTTTTTATCTGTATTAAGTTCCTGTACAGTGGCAAGCATTACAGACGTGGGCGCAAAAAGAAAGAATCCGAGGGGTAAAAGGACCACGAAGATCCAGATTCCCTGCAGGCTGAGGAACAGCAGGGTAAGCAGGGGTGTTAACAGGCTGACAATAAACAGGGTCCTGGTTCTTCCCAGCTTGTCGCTGATGGTGCCCGCAAACAGGGCCCCGACAGCGCCGGAAAGCTGTATCACGGTCAGGGCCAGGTCTGAGAAGTGAAGTGTATTGCCCTGGGAGGTGAGGAATGTAGGCAGGTAGTAGGTCACGGATGATTTCATCCCGGCCTGGAATAATGTATACCCTCCCGTGAATATGAAAGCCTGGGAATACCGGAGAAAGATCTTCCAGTAACTTCCTTCCTGGTGCTTTCGGGGGGAAGAAGCCGGTTTGAAATGGGCATTGCGAAAATTGAGGTAAAGGACCAGTGAGGCCGCCAGGCCCAGGGGCATCATTTTCCATGTACCTTCAAGTCCCCACAGGCTGATCACCCCGAGTATAATGAGCGGTCCTGCGGTCCGAGCCAGCTCACCTCCCATCATATAAAAACTCATACCCTTGCCTGTCCGCGTTCCCGCGAGCTCCCTGATTAGCACGGGTGTAGGTATATGCCATAGTGTAGAACTTATCCCGGAACAGAAAAGTATAATGGCCAGGAAAGTGTAGGTGGGGGCAATCCCGATAAGGCTCATGAAGATTGCAGAGAGGGCAGGGGAGAAAATCACCATGTACCTCATAACGGGCCTTTCTGCAACAATCCCGATAAGCGGGTTAAACAGAGAGGGTATTCTCTGAATGACCGCCAGTAATCCGGTCATCCCGTAACTCATACCCAGTTTTTCAATGATTAACGGAAGAGCAGGAGCAAGAAAGGAAGTATAGCAATCATGCACGAAGTGTGCAATTGAAATGGATATTACCCTGCCTTTCTGAAAACCTTCCTTATTTTGATTCATTAATCTGCGATCAATTTTACAATAAGAGATGTAAGTTTTGGAGCGGTCTTTTCGGCAGCTTCAATCACATCCTTGTGAGTAAGTTTCTGGATCTTGCCCGGTACTCCGAGATCGGTAATTACCGAAACAGCAAAAATGCTTATCCCCATCTGGTGGGCTGCAATAACTTCAGGTACGGTTGACATCCCGACCGCATCCCCGCCGATTATTCTGAGATACTGGTACTCTTTTGGAGTTTCCAGTGTGGGGCCGGTTACTCCCACATAGCAACCTTCGTGGACATGGATATCAAGTTCTGCCGCACACTCTTTTGCTTTTTGAATAAGAGCATGGCTGTAAGTCTGACTCATGTCGGGAAAGCGTACACCGAATTCGGGGATATGTTTTCCGATCAGTGGATTGGGCATCGTATTTATGTGATCCTTGATGATCATTATATCCCCCACCCGGAAATCAGGATTCATACCGCCGGCGGCATTGGATACTATCAGTGTCTTGATATCCAGGAATTTCATTACCCTGACCGGAAATGTAACTTCCTGCATGGTATATCCCTCATAATAATGAAACCTTCCCTGCATAACAAGAACCCCGGTTCCGTTCAGTTTACCCCATATGAGTTTCCCTTCATGTCCCACTACCGTGGAAACGGGGAAATGCGGTATATCCTCATAATCGATGACACACTCAATTTCAATTTGTTCCACAATCCTGCCAAGCCCGGTTCCCAATATGATCCCCACGTCAGGTGTATCTTTAATTTGCTCCCTGATATAGGCTACGGCTTCGTTTATTGCTTTTAACATAATTTAGTATTTGTTGATCAAATTCTTCTTTATCGTTATTAAGGAATTCCACGTGGATCCTCACTGAATAGGTTACATCTATCAATTCGTTCCGGAGGGAATGTTCCCTGAGCCTCATGGAATCTTTTTCCGTGGTCAGAACCAGCACCCTGCCCCATTCCTCTGTCATGATCCCGTATTTATCTGAAATACTATCCAAATCTTTTGTGGAATAGCGATGATGATCCCTGAACCTGAGCTCGCTTATATTTGTACTTATACTGCGGGCAAATTGCCTTATGGGACGCGGACTTGCTATTCCGGTTACAATGAGGACCGCGTCAATGTTCTTTTTAAACCAATCAAGATCCCTTTCCGGGGTGCCCGGGAAAACCGGTTTTAATTCTCCATACCTGATTGTTGTGAAATAGAGATGCTGACCCATGGAAAGCCCCAATCGTTTTACATATTCCCTCATTTCAATGGGCTTCAGCCTCTTTGGTGTTCTGGTCACCAGGATCACCCTGGCCCGGTCCCTGTTACCGGCGGGTTCCCTCAGCCTGCCCGCAGGAAGAAGATAGTCCCGTTCCAACGGCCGGTTGTAATCGATCAGCAAAATGGAAAATCCCGGTTTGACCGACCTGTGCTGGTACGCATCATCCAACAAAATAACATCCAGGCCTGGATCTGATTTCATTAGGTTTGTGATCCCGTTTACCCGTTTTCTGTCCACCGCGACGGTGATTTGCGGAAATCTCTGCTTGATCTGCACAGGTTCATCGCCGATCTCCCTGGCAGTTGAGTTTGTCGATGCTATCCTGAAATTTCTCGTTTTCCGGCCATATCCCCGACTGAGAGTGGCAATTTTGAACTCCTCCTGTAAAAGGTCGGCCAGGTATTCAACATGAGGTGTTTTCCCGGTACCACCAACGTTTATATTACCAACGGAAATAACCGGAATATTGAAATCCCTGGATTGAAAAAGACCAAGATCATAACAACTGTTCCTGATCCAGATCACCAGCCCGTAAAGCCATGAAAACGGGATCAGTATTATTCTGAAGTTATACCGCATGATATTTAGACGAAAAATGCAGGCAACGGGAGATCAGCGAATGTCAATGTAAAATGGCATTTCTGCCTGAAGGCCCTTCATATTTCTTATCTCCTGGATCCTCTTGTAATGGATGTATTGATCCCCAAGTTCTTCCCGGATCACTTTTAATCTGGCATCGCCTGTAATTTGTCTCATGATCATGGTCATGGGATCCTCAAGCTTGGGAAGCGATCTGACCCTGTAGTTTTCCAGTCCGGCCATCTCTGCGGCTACTTCGATGGATCTTTCAAGGCCCCCGTACATATCGATAAGGCCGATTTCCAGGGCATCTTTACCGGACCATACCCTGCCTCCGCCGATGGCATCCACTTCTTCAGAAGTCTTGGCCCGTCCTTCCGAAACAACCTCCAGAAATCTTCCGTACGCATCGTCCACACTTCTCTGGATCATGGCGGTAACTTCAGGATCCATGGGATTGAATATGGTGTACATATCAGCATGCTTGTTGGTTTTGACCACATCGGTAGTGATGCCGAGTTTATCATTCATCAATTCCTGCATATTAGGTATGCGTGCAAAGACTCCAATGGATCCGGTAATTGTTATGGGACTGGCCAGACTTGTATCGGCAGGGGCCACAATATAATATCCGCCTGATGCAGCCACATCGCCCAGGGAAGCAACCAGGGGCTTTGCCTCCGCGGCAAGTTTCACTTCCCTGTAAATCACATCCGAAGCGATCATGCTTCCTCCACCTGAATTTACCCGTAATACTATGGCTTTGATCGTCTTATCCTTCCTGGCTTTTCGGATGGCCTTTGCTATTCTTTCCGAGCTGATGTATCCTTCGCCCTCTTTTCCATCCACAACCCTCCCAGAAGCAAATATTACACCTACCCTGTCCTTCGTATATTCTTTTTTATCTTTTACAGGAACATCTTTATACCTGGCCAGAGTGATGGAGGAAAGGTCATCTTCCTCCTCCACATCCATCTTCTCCTTGAGCATGTCGAGCATCTCATCGAAATAGATCAATCCATCCATCATTCCCGTTTCAACGAGCTGATTATTATCAAAGGAGATCACTTCGTCTGCGTAAGAATTTAATTTTTCAACCGGTATGTCGCGGCTTTCAGAAATGCTCTCAACGATTTTTTCCCAGATAGAACCAACATATCCTTCAATCTGCTCCCTGTTCTCATCACTCAGGTCTTCACGCGTGAACATTTCGTTGGCACTCTTATAAGATCCGTGCCTGATCACCTGCATCTCCACACCCAGTTTATCAAGTGCTTTCTTATAGAAAGTTACTTCAGCACTGAGTCCTGTAAACAGGAACATTCCGTTGGGTGTCATAAAAACAGAGTCAGCCACCGTTGCCAGGTAATAGGATTTCTGGGTATACATATCGGCGTAGGAATAGATGAACTTTCCGCTTTCCTTGAAGTCAAGCAGGGCATTCCTTATTTCTTCAACGGTCGATACTCCCGCAGGAATATTACTTAACTGAAGTACGATCCCTTTTATATGGTCATCGGTTTTGGCCTTATGAAGATCTCTGAGTATCTGATCAAGGCCCATCATATCTTCACTGTATGTATTACCTGCAAGAAACTTTGTAAAGGGATTCTCATCAGAACGATCTTTAATCGGATTGTTCAATTTTGCCAGCAGGATAGAGTTCTCCTTTAAATCAGGAGCCTCTTTGGAGGTGGAGGCCGCAATTATCCCTGCAAAGATCAGGATAACTATAATCGTCATGATCAGGACACCAACGATGGTAGCCAGCAGAGTGCTCAGGAAGTTTTTCATTGTATGATTTTTTTGAGCAGGCAATTTACTAAAAAAGTGGTTGATAATAAATACCTTAGTCTGAAGAAGGCAACATGGTACCACACTTACAAAAAGAGATCCTTATTTACCTTTCTCTTGGAAGCAACAGGGGGGAGAGGTTGCTGAATCTTAAAAATGCGAAAAGGCTCATAAGCAGTCAATTAGGGGATATTCATTCCATCTCAGGAACCTATGAATCGGAAGCATGGGGATATACCAGTAACAACCGTTACTATAATAACTGCATTTCGGCTTACACAAAATTTTCACCTTTTGAGTTGCTTGAGGGCATCATATCCATCGAGGCACAGATGGGAAGAGTGAGGGAAAACAATAGATACACGGACAGGATAATCGATATAGACATTTTATTTTACGGGAATGAGATTATTGAACGGCCCGGGATAAAGATACCGCACCCCAGGTTGAGTGAACGCAGGTTTGTACTGGTTCCCCTTCTGGAAATAGCCCCTGATCTGGTACATCCGGAAACGCATCTTACCGTCAGGGAGATGATCGGTCGTTGCAAAGATCGCGGACATATCAACCCCGTCTGAAGAGTACCCCGTCCCAGAATATATAAAAGGCTGAATAGATAGCCGACCAGGCCACATTTGAAATAATCAGGTATATATACCTGCTTTTTACCGGGCGGTAATACCTGACTACAAGGAATACCCCCAGGGGAATAGAGAGAAGAAACGGAGTGGTGGCTGCGATCCCGAGCAACCCGTATTTCTGTTTTATCCTGATTATCCTTCGATTGCGTCTGGTAAACACCTTTTTACCATGGTGTTTT
>CAZIAU010000033.1:0-3869 GCA_964536755.1 uncultured Bacteroides sp.
ATCCTTCGATGTTATAGGTGAAGAAGCGGCTTCATCCCACAATGCTGCTCCCCATGCCTGCAATAAACCTGGATATCCGCTGGTTTCCTTCAGAACCATATCAACCGCCCCGGTTTCAAATTCAACTCCCTCGTCGGCTGCAGGCTTCACCAGGGCTTTCGTGGCATTCTTCCGGCCCAATTTTTCCACCTCTGTAATCTCCAAAAGACGTTCTGTAGCAAGCTTTACCTCACCTCTTAAGGTCTCTGGCAGGGCAAGACCCGCACCGAACAGGAGGAAAGGCAATTTCTCCTGAATGACCCTGTCAAGGGCCAGGATCAGAGTACCCAGTTCGGTTTTTTGAAGATTTTGGATCTCATCGATCAATATGACAACGCATGTTTTACGTTGAGTGGCAGATATACCGATGGCTTGCAGTAATCCTTTGAGATCAGTCAGCAGTTCGTCTGAAGTTCTGCTGCCGGCAGATCCGCCTGAGAATCCCTTGCCCGTAATTCTATTCAGGTAACCAAAAGCTTGCCTGATATCCCTGCTTCCGCTTTTTATCCGGCCCAGTTTTATCAATAGTAACTGAATATGTGTTGCGAGCAGACCAGATAAGGTTTGGCCTGTATCCGCCTGGAAGAAGATGGTTTCACACCCCTTTTTATCGGCCATCTGGTATATACGTTTCAGTATAACCGATTTTCCTGTTCCCCTGCGGCCCAGAATGAGCTGTCCTGTGGCGCATTTTGATCTCTGGGCCCGTTTGACGGCCACCCTTGCCTTGAGCAGGATCTTCTTCCTGCCGGCCAGCAGGGGCGGGGGTGTTCCCTCCCAGGGAGTGTATGGATTTTTGGTTGTATCCATGAATAATTGTACAAGTTAGGCTAAAATAACCAAATAAATATAATTTATTGATAATTAATTATCTTCAAGAGGAGATTTAGTTAAATATTCGGAAATAATTCTAAATATTCTGGAAAAATCAAGTGAGATTAAGGTTCATTTAGACATAAATTGAAATAAGTTAGGCCGTGGAAGCCTAATATATTTAAAAGTCTCCGTACAATTTCTGGCCCTGTTTATTGAGCTATTTTACATCCGTCAGCTGTGATTTTATGAGTTGGCTCCTGTGGGGACATTTACTCAGTGGATAATAACGGGATAGTTATTTTCACGATTTCACGAAGTCACCAACCTGTAACTAAGTCCTAATGTGGTGAGTTTTTATTTATCAGCTGATGTTTTTTGTAAATTCATAAGTAATTAATAATAAGGTGATTAAATTGCTATTATAAAGTGCTTGATCTGCAGGGTAAGTCACAATTTTGTAAAAAACACACAACCTTGTGACTTTCTGTTTTCGTGAAATAAGCACCTTGTTCTTTAAACAGATATTCCGCACAAATGACACTCTCTATTTTTTTACGGGAACTGTTCTGTACCGTTGCGATCCAACTTTCGGTATCTGAGAAGGAGTTCTTTCAGGCTAGCATCATCTCCGTCATGCTCAATACCGGTTCCCTCGAATTCGAAGCCAGCGGGGAATTTTGAGCTCTCACGTTTTAAGCGTGCAAGTAGCTTCAGGGAAGCATCGCCTACGGGAATATCCGGAAAGCCTCTTTCCCTGGCAAAATGAAGGAATTTCATGATCCGGAACATATTGAACCACCGCCAGAACCTTTTTTTGAACGATTCAAAGCCTGTACTGTTTCTAAAGATCTCGGTAAGGGCATCAGGGAAATCCTGTTCCTCCAGGAACTCTTTAAGCAGGTGAGGCAAATCTTCAGGCAATACTCCTGATAATGAGATGAGCTCTGAATCGGGGATACGACTGGATGGACGTTCCGATTTTGAAGACCGCGATCCTGGATCTTTGACCCTTAATTCAGCGTAATGTGATTCCAGACCTGAAAAGAACTGCTGCAACATGGCAAATGGCTCAGGGTTGTAGGTGGTCAGGACTCCGGGACCTGTGGGCCCGGATCCTGGTCCTTCACTGCGGGCTGATATCTGTTCGACGAGTCTTTGAACCACCGGCCCGGTGCCGAAGGGGACCCTGCCGGAGGGGCGGGGGGAAGGGATAACGCGGGTTTCATTGCACTCGCTGTAATTACCACGCTGGGCTATTTTCTGTATAAAATAGAAATCTTCACCCCCCTGGCGGCGGTTCATGCCACCCTCCTTGCAGTAAACATCCGCCTTGACTGCGAAACAGGAACCAACGGTATAAAAGGCGTATGGAAAACCAGTGTAACGGACGGACCATAAATAATAACGAAGGTGCAGCTCATACTGGGTAATGGCCTCATAAACCGCACGGGGGAAGGTCTCACCTGAAAGGGGATGTTCAAAATAGATAGAGCATCCGTCAGGTCCGCCTGCCGAACCTTCCGATCCTGTAGAACCCGCAGATCTTGCAGAAACTGTCGATACTGCCGGATCTGCGGGGGTTGTTACCGTTATCCGGAAATGATCTAAAAGGGTGGCGATGTAGTTGGGCTCAACAGTTGCATCCGCATCCATTGAAGCGATAATACCACCCGGATAGTCAATGGCGTTGAACCGTCTGACTGCTTCATCCATAAGTATCTTCCGGGCAAGACCTGCCCCGGCTTCCTTATGACCGAAGCTATGGTCCAGCCAGGGATGGAATTCCATGGAAGGGTGGGGATGCCCCTCGATCCAGTTAAGGACCGCATCAAGAGTGGCCCTGTTTTGTTCAAGGACCTGCTCCGGGGCATCTGCAGGTGCATTGATCATTATAAGGATCTCAGCGCGGATCTCAGCGCGGATCTCAGCGCGGACCTCAGTGCGGTTCTCAGATTGGATCTCAGATTGGATCTCAGCTTGGATCTCAGCGCGGACCTCTGCCCGGGTGCCGGGCGGGATATGGCATAAAAAAAGCGAATCCAGGCATCTTTCGAGCCCGGATTCATTGTATACCGGTATGGTAACTATTATTTTAAGATCGGGATGTGGTTCATTCTGTATGAGCTTTCCCCGCAAACCGGCCTTCAGCAGGTATGCATCGGCAAAGCCCACTATTCCAGATCTGTTCCCGGTTTGTATTTTGCGTTCAGTCCGGCTACCACCTGAGCGGTAATGTCATAAGGCTTTGCTCCGTAGATAAGGTTTCCGCCGAACTGGTATGAGTAAACATAACTGTAACCGTTTGCTGCACTCAATTCAGCAACATAGCGTTCGATCAGATCCAGCAATTTACGGTTCTTTACCATTCCTTCCTCCTGGAGCTGTGCCCCGTATTGATTCTGAAGATTCATCAGGTTCTGCTCCTCCGTGGACAGTTGCTTCTGAAGTTCTTCGGCTTCACTTCGTGTAACAAGCTGGCGTTGGATCTTATACTGAGCATCCTGAACGCGCTGATAAAAATTCTCGGTCCTTCCTGCAAAATCAGCCTCTAGATCAGACTGTTTTTTCCCCAGTTCCTGCTGGTAGTCAAAATAGAGGTCCCATTGAGCCATAACACTATCCATATTGAAATAGGCAATACTGATCCCTGAAGGATCTGACATTTCGGAAGTTGCCGCTTGTTCATTAACGCCCTCGTTCTTCTCGTTCCCGGTAAAATGCAGAACAAAAAGAACAATAACAGCTGCTCCGAGAACTGCATTAATTATAATGTTTGTGATTTTCATGTGATATTAGTTGATTATATGATTGTTATCGGGCAACAAATATAGCAGAAAAGTTTTTAAATAGTCTTAATTTTTCCGAAGATCACGCTGATATTTACAGTCATTTCATATAAACAAAGTGATCAACGTTAGTTGCAAATCCTCCTCCCGGCACAACAGGGGTATTTCAGAATTTCCGGGAGGAGGATTACTTATCGGATCACCCGGGGAGTCGCGTACAGAGGATTC
>CAZIAU010000033.1:3969-12339 GCA_964536755.1 uncultured Bacteroides sp.
TTCCGGGAGGAGGATTACTTATCGGATCACCCGGGGAGTCGCGTACAGAGGATTCAGTCCGGGAGCCGGAGTCTGAAATTCGTCCGGGAGCCGGATACTGGGGGTTCCCCGGAGATCTTTATGGATGATCCTTCCGGTAGAAGCCCGCTACCTGTTCGATTACCTGTTCGACGGGTGTAAATTCAAATCCGGTGGCATTCCTGAACTTCCGGTTTGAGAACTTTACCTGTTGAAATGCCGCCCGTACATGTTCGCCGGTTATCATTCGCCGCCGGGTAATGAAACCTGCGAGGGCATCCAGCCTGGCCAGGTTCCTCAGAGTGGAATATGAAACAGGTTTAAGTAAGCGGGATTTTCCCAGGGCCGTGGCTATCATTTCAAGTATCTCCCCGTAGGAATAGTCCCCCGCGCTGAGAATATATCTTTCCCCCGAAACCTCCAGTGACATCAGCCGAGTCATTGCCGATACCACATCCTGCACACCCACATACCCGGTTACACCCGGTGTGGAATATCTCAATCCCCTGTCCACCCGGTTAAACATGGAGGAGCTTCCACGCTCCCACGGACCTGGCCCCAGTATGATGACGGGATTGACAATTACAGCGTTCAGTCCCTCCTCAATACCCCTCCATACTTCCATTTCAGATTTAAACTTGGAGATGGAATAACCGCTGCTGGTTTTAGAATGGTGCCAGATCATCGTTTCATCAGCGGGGATCCCGTCCGGGGCCTTTCCGATGGCCGAGGAGGAAGAAACATGCAACATCCGGCCTGCGCCGGTTGCCAGGCAGGCATTTACCAGGTTGGAAGTAGATCCAACGTTGATTTCTATCATCCTCTTCCTGTCCCGGGGATCGAACGATAGCATGGCAGCACAGTGGTAGACCTGGTCGATATCGATCATCACATGCTCCACCTCGGCATAATTCATCAGGTCGATATCCACCCAGTCGATAAGCCTGAAAAGCTCCTCAGGTTCATTCGAGTAATAAGAGAACACCTTCTTCACAGCCTGCAGATCCGAGCCGGGCCTTTTCAGTGCCACCACCTCTTCATGCTCCCTTACAAGCTCCAGTAGCAAATGTGAACCCAGAAATCCCGTTCCGCCGGTAACCAAAATCATTTTATAAAAGGATTTACACGAAGATAAACATATTCTTTTTTAGGCCGATATTGCTATCCTGAAAAGGATATTCCGGAACGATCTCCTTCATACTTAAGCCGACCTGGCTTTCCGGAATAGAATATTCCCCACTGCCCTCCAGAAATATTTCCACTGGGTGCGAAAGGGGTGTTTTTCGAAAGAATCGAGGTAACGCAACTCCGATGCCTGGATCTCTTCCAGGGTTTCGGGAAGATCGGCGTAGTAGGGGGGGACCAGTCCCGGTTTGTACCTGATACGCCTCTCCTGGAGCTCTTTTGAATAGAGGTCGAAATATTGCTGACTGAGCGGGCGGACCCCCACGATCTTAAGATCGCCCCGAAACAGGTTAAGGATCATGGGAATTTCGTCGATCCAGAATTTTCTCATTACGGACTTGTAGCGGGATACCCTGAAATCATTTTTGAATTTGCCTCCGTTCTCCAGGTTATTCCTTTTATGAACATAATCCTGCAGGTACTCTGCATACGGGTGCATGGTCCTTATCTTATAGACCTTGATAGGCTTCCCTCCTTTGCCCACCCTTTTAAGTTTGATAAAGGGGCCGTAGGTAGGATTGACATCAAAGGCAGGTTCCTTTACCCTCCTGGCAACAAAGAAATAGGATCCGTTGACATAGCTGTCTTCAATGATCTCAAATCCGCAGGCATAAAGGCGTCCCAGTATCTCTGCGTTGGAGAGCACCCTGTTGTTTCCCCGGGTGAGGAAAAAATAGATGGCCCTGGTGGGCCAGAACTTCGGGAAAACCCGCTTGAGGATGTAGTCCAGGATTAGCATGATCCAGTTGATTACCGGGGGATATTTCCTCAGGATCCTTCGTATCCTCTGACCGGCAGATTCACCGCAGCCAATGAACATTCCGTCCTGGGGAAGCTTGTGATTGACCGCCTCGAAGAATTGATTCAGGTGCCTTATGTCATTAATCCTCTGTAGGTTAACAATTGTATTGTAATGATTATCAGGTTGGCGAAGTATATTAAAGCGAGTGGAAGTTGAGATTACCAGAGTTTTGGGGTCATCCAGGTCGACATGCTTCTCCAGATAGGCATCTGCCTTCTCCCCGCATTCATCGACAATGGCCTCCCGCAGGAACCTGGAACCCATATGAAGTTCACTGTGTACAACCGCTTCCTTCATTTTCCGCTTCTCCGTAGCGGTAGGAGGTTGTTCAAGGAATGCTACGGCTGCGTCATACTCGGGCGATACCAGAAGATAGGTGTAGAGACTGAAAAAAACCAACTCCACCAGCGTGGCAACCCCGAAGGTTCCCAGCACCATCATACGTGAATAGAAGGTGGTGTTGAACGCATAGATGATAAAAGTCACGAAAGCCAGGGCCACCAGGTTGGGATTGATGATGTTCCGGAAAAGGAACGTGGGCTTCTCCTTTCTTGTGATATGGTATTTCCTGAAATAGAAGGAGCTGATTATCCAGAGTATAACCGTGATACCAAAACCCATAAGATACCTTGTGGAAAGATAGGAGACCATCACCGGCTTCATTCCGGCCATGAATATGTAGGACCCTGACAGTATAACCAGGTCTATTAATATGAGTCCGGGTTTGGGTCGTTTCATTACAACGGGCTATGCGGTGAATTTAGAAAGAATTATTAAAAAAGAGACTCTTCAGACATCTTTTAACGTTGCATGACGGAATGAATAAATCTTTGGGGTACTGATCGGGAAATCCGGCTCTGATCCCGTTCAGGAAATCAGGCCCTGAACCTGTGCAGAATTTCCGGATCTGACTTCAAAGTCCCGGTGCTTTCAGGATAATTCTCAATAAACCAAATGAGAAATCCGGTGATATCGATCTTCTCTTTCAGGAGTCTTTGCCGGGCCTCCGAATATTTATCAGAGGAGGATTCCTCCAGGAGTTCGTTCAGCCTCACAAATGATGCCTCAATTTCATCCGGGTGAAAATGAAAAAGCAGACCATAATCCTCCAGTTCTTCCACATAGGAGAATTTCTCAGCACCCACAAAGACAGCAGGGATCCCCAAAATTGCCGCTTCGGCTGCCATGGTGGCACTGTTCCCCCAGAAGGCCCTGCATTGCTGAAGGTCTTCATGGATCTTCAGTCTGCCGGCTGTTCTAACACTCCCTGCCAGTGATTCATCAATCCCGGTCTCAGAGGATACGAAACAGATGTGATCCCTGCTGATCATGCCGATTTGCCTGTTGATATAGGAATGATCGATCCGTGAACCGGAAGTGTGGTGCACCGAATCGGTCCGGGTAATCCGGAAAAAAACAGCTTCGCCCCTCTTTTCGTAAGGGAAATATTTCGGATGAAGGTAGGCCAGCTCCTTGAATACAGGGAGGCGGAAATGATCTCCGTGAAAATAGTGCGGGTAGGAGGCAGGGGAGACAATATGACTTGCCCTGCGTATCAAAGGAATAAGGCGAGGATTAATATCGGTATCGTCGTAGCAGAGTGAAGGAATGCCCACAAATCTGGATGCAACTATCAGGTAAGGTGAAGAGAGACTGACCGAGAGCCGGGGCCTGAAAAGGATCAACCTTATTACAGTCAGTATCAACACATAAATGGCGTATAGATATTTTCCGGTCAATGAATGGCTTCCCTGTCCGCGGCTCAGGAAAGAGATATTGTGGCTCCTTAAAAGGTCATGAAGGCACTCTTTGTCCCTCGCCACAATCCTCAGGGTATATCCCGCTTCATGCAGGCTGGAAAAGAGGTTTTTGAAGAAATGAAAATCTGCAGGGTGATTGAGATCGAAGAACAGTTTTTTATCACGAGGGGTCTTGCTCATCAGTTAAAAATGCCAGGTAAACAAACTTATTGATTTCTTTTATCAATCCGGTTAACAATCATATTTTATATATTCGCATCTATGAAAAGCAAATTTCGTCTGGCCATCGAGGCTGCGGTAAAGGCAGGGAATGCCATCATGGAGGTCTATGAGAGCGGTGATTTTGGTATCGAGTCCAAAGCCGATGATTCTCCCCTCACCATCGCCGACCGGAGGGCCAACGAAATTATCACGGAAGGACTGAAAAAGACGGGGATCCCCGTCCTGAGTGAGGAAGGGAACAGCATTCCCTATATGAACCGGAGCTGGTGGGCCAGGTTCTGGCTGGTCGATCCGCTGGACGGGACCAGGGAGTTCATTAAAAGGAATGGAGAGTTTACCGTTAATATCGCCCTTGTGGTTGAAGGGAAAACTGAGTTCGGAGTGGTCTTTGCACCAGTGTTGAAAAATCTTTATGTGGGCATAAAGGGCAGGGGGGCCTACCTCTGCAGCGAGGAGAAGAATTTCAACCAGCCGATGGATTACTTTGTACAACTTTCCCAGCGGCTGCCTGCGGGGGAAGAGGAAGGGGAGTTTTACCGGGTGGTGGCCAGCCGGTCACACTATAACCATGAAACGGCGGAGTTTGTAAATACGCTGGACAGCGGCGGAAAAGAGATAAAGCTTGTTAATCGTGGCAGTTCCCTTAAACTGTGCATGGTGGCAGCCGGAGATGCAGATGTCTATCCCCGCCTGGGGCCCACCATGGAATGGGATACTGCTGCGGCCCATGCGGTGGTCAAAGCCGCCGGCAAGAATGTATTCAGGATCGATACCGGCGAGGAACTGGAGTACAATAAAGAAAACCTTCTGAATCCATATTTCGTAGTAAGGTAAACAGGTACACGGATAAACAGGAATATGGTGCAACTGTTTCATGCGGTTGCGGGTCATTTTACAGAACCCATAGATGGACGGTGACAGGGAAATACTCAAAGGATGTATTCAGGGAGATCACTCAGCACAGCGGAAGCTGTTTGAGAGGTATTCCCGTTTGCTTCTGGGTGTATGCAACAGGTATGCCCAGAGTATAGAGGAGGCCGAGGATGTCATGCAGGAGGGTTTTGTAAAGATCTTCCTGAATATCAATAAGTTCAAGGGTGATGGCTCCCTGGTGGCATGGATGCGCAGGATCATGATCAATACTGCCATCACGCACTATCACCGTATGCGTAAGCACCGGTACCATGACGACCTGGATGATGTGAGGGAGTCGAAGATAAGCGATTGTGACTGGAGCGAAGCGGAGTTCACCAGGGAGGAGCTCTTTAATGTGATCCACCGGATGCCAGACGGCTACAGGATGGTATTTAACCTCTATGCGGTTGAGGGATACAAGCACCGTGAAATTGCCGAGATCCTTCAGATCGATGAGAATACGAGTAAATCGCAGTACAGCAGGGCCAGGCGATGGCTCCAGGAAAGATTGTTAAAACTGAAAGCGGGTAAGAACCCGGGATAATGAGTGACAGGCTCAACATAGAACAACTGATCAGATCCAGGCTGGGGGAAGCGGAGATCGATCCCTCCCCGGGTGCATGGAATGGAATTCAGCGGAAACTGCGCTGGAAACAGTTCCTGCGTTTCCGCCCGGGACAGCTGAATATATTCTACCTGGCCGGTCTGCTGGTCACCGGAGGGGCAATCGTTGCCCTGGTCTATACCGGACCCTCAGGTAAAAGATCCGATAACCCTGCGGTCCGGGTCCCTGCTGCCCCTTCAGGAATGGTCCCGTTGCCGGATGAGCAGGATGTGCAGGAAGAGGCCCATGCAACCACGATCATCCATCAGGAAAAGCGGGCAGGGGAGAGCGGTACCGGAGATCAGACGGAAGAAAATGAAACAGTTGCGGCCTCTGGGACCCGGGATGAGAGGACCGGCCGGGAAAAATCCCCCTCACTTCGGGATCAGATTCAACCTGAACAGGCTGATCCTGATGAACCGGATGAGGTTCCCCGGGTTCAGAATTCGGTGGTTGCCTATTTTACCTCATCGGTAGAGTCAGGTTGTGCCCCCCTGACCGTGGCCTTCAGTAATCAGACCATTAATGAAGCTGACAGTTACTGGACCTTTGGAACAGGTGAAATGATCACGGAACGGGATCCGGTATACCGGTTTTCGGAACCGGGAAGGTATACGGTTGTGCTTACGGCTGAAAATTCAGAAGGACAGCTGTTTACTTATCGCCGGGTTATCGAGGTGTTCCCCACGCCAAAGGCTGATTTTGAAATTGAAGAGGGACTGGACGGTGTGGACGGACCGGAGGCGCTTAATTTTATGAACTATTCGACGGGAGCCTTTTCATACAGCTGGGACCTGGTGAAAAAAAGAGAAGTATACAGTGACAGCTGGACCTCCAATGAATTCCAGCCCTCGGTAAGCCTGGCCGATGTGGGACCGGAAGCCCGTTATATAAGGCTGCTGGCCACCAATGAATACGGATGTACCGATACCTCCCTGCAGGCACTTCCCTTCACCTCGGCTGCCATTCACCCCGGACTTCAGTTCCCAACTGCCTTCAGCCCGAATCCCAACGGTCCCGGGGGAGGGATCTACAGTCCCCATGAAATACGGAACGACCTTTTTCACCCGGTTTTTGAAAAAGAACCTGACCAGTACCTGCTGACTGTCTTTTCACGTAATGGCGAGCTTGTCTTCACCACCAGGAATATTTACCAGGGATGGGACGGATACTACCAGCAGGTAAAGAGCTCGGGTGGCGTATACCTCTGGATTGCAGAAGGTACCTGGGACAACGGTGAGGAATTCAGGCTCAGGGGCGATGTGACCCTGCTCTGGGGGGAGTAACCATCCCAATTAATTGTAATGTTATTCAAGGCCTAGCAAAGCCTTGATTTTTTCTCTCTGGAGTCTAATGGATATAACGTCCTTGCTCACGCAAAACATTGAACATATTGACGTTGCAGCGACCTCAATAACTTCATCATCATGAGCAGGGTCCTCCCATGATTGAGATCTGATAATTCTTTTTCTTTCTGAACGGAACAGTACTACAAGCTTATCAACAGGTACTAATAACCTGCCAGCGAATTCATTGGCTTGATATTCAAAACGCCCAAGATTGTCCGAGTTCAATGATTTTCTGTATGTTTTCCATTCATCAATTGTATCAAATTTCAGTTGATCAATAAATGAACGATGAAGTATATAATGTCCAATTTCATGAGCAATTGTAAATCTTACTCTTGGATAATACGCATCCGTAATGTAGAGTTGATTATCGACATAAATGTTTTTAAAGTCGTTAGAGATAAATCCCTCCATTCCAAGGAGAGTTTGAATATCATTGACCGGAATAACATCAATACCCAGATTCGACTGAACAATAGCCTCAATATTTACTGGGATATCCTCATTTTGTATATGTGTCTGCCTGAAATTTTCGACGCTTTCCCAGATTTGTTCTTTGGTTAAGAAGTCAGGGTTTAATTCTGCGGCGTCCATGCAGATCTTATTTTTTGAACCAGCTTATCTAACTCCTGGTCTGTTGGGTCTTTACCGCGTGCAGTTCTGAAAAAAACAGGAAGCTGTTCCTTGATCTCGGGATCAATCAAATTCTCAGGTATAGCGGAGATGGCAGCGAGATCGAGTAAGGCTTTATGCATCTCCCCTTCCGGTTCAAAATTAAGGGCCTCTGCAATCTGGTCTAGCACTAGTCTACTTTGAGGGGGTTTGTTTATACCTCTTTCAATTTTGCTCCAATTACTGGGATCTGAATCAATAATCTTACAAAATTCTCTCAATGTTAAGCCTGCATTAATTCGAGCCTCCCTTACATACGATGCAAAGGTTGTTTTCATAACAAATTGGGTTTAATTAACATTGTTATGTGGTATAAAATATACCACAAATATAATACAAAATCAATGCCAGGATCTTTTTTCTTTTACAATATGCTAATAAACATGAACTCAAACTCAAAATCGGGACAGTCCCGTAAACCAGTTCACTTTGTCGCTCTGCTGAAGGATCTGCTCATTCACGTTCCTGTCTCAGAGTCAAAAGCCATAATTGAGCCCCAGTCTCAGGGTTCCGGTCTTACCGTGGTAAACCTCCGGTGTCCACCTCTCAAGGTACTCCTGTTCACCTTCCACGTTCCTCCATTCATAGCCCAGCCGGGCACAGAGGTCATTGATGATCTGAAAATGAGCCACTATCCCGTAACGGGACGACTCCCATACAATCGGAGTGAACGGTGCAATAGCGCTCCCGGTGCGGGGTGTTCCCAGTTCGGTATGGTCGGGGCCTTTGAGGGAGCGGTTGTAGTAAGCTTTTATATTCAGAGCCCTCACCGGCCTGTATTCCGCTGAAAGGAAGAGATCCCTGGCATTGTCCTCCAGGTAGTGCCCCAGGTTATAGCTGTTG
>CAZIAU010000034.1:0-12265 GCA_964536755.1 uncultured Bacteroides sp.
GTTTCATGGTTCTGATTGCAAAGTTGCAAAATTTTCATCATTTTACCGTGCCCGCCGGGAGGTACTCCTCAAAGATCGTTCCTGTGGTGCCCGGGAGCCAGTCTGTCACATTCAAGCTCTTTTGTAAGCGAGAACAGTTTCTTCCTGCGGTGCCGGGAACAGACAAAACAGGCTGCTTTTGAAACATCTTTTTCCAGTTCAGGTTCGATGGTCAGGTAGTGCAACGGCACATCCAGGACTTTGCAAAAAGCTAGAAGTTTTTCCGAACGTACCTCTTCGGGATCTCTTTCCATCATCAGTGGTCTTTGACGAGGTACTTATTCAAATACCAGGTCCCCAAAATATTCCGGTCTGTGAAAATCGGGTTCTTTGGTCAGCACGGGGTTCCAGGAGAGGAAATGGGGTTGAGCCAGTTCATCTCCGCACTTGTAAAAATTACCGGTTGCTTCCATTCCGCTCAGGTCATCAATTTTACTGAAACAGAAGGCGCTGACCGGGATCGTTACCCGGAGATCCCATTCGGTGGTTTTATCGATGGAGTCAAATGGTTCGGTGCCCAGTGAGGAACGGGTTTCAATCTGGCTTAAGATAGGTGCCGGAACCGGTGTCCTGAGATGTCTGTCCTTTCCATACCCCCCCAGGACCGTACCTATTGCATTGATCTCAAAGTTGTAGAAATGTTTCTCATCCCCTTTAAAGGAGATAAAAAACTCACAGCAGCTGTCCTCCCAGACGGAGGAGTTGAATTCTGTATTTACAGCTCTGACCTGGTCCTCCTTTACGAAGTAATGCAGGTGTACGCTTCTCCCGTCATGATGGACATCAAAAGTGACTTTCACCGAATCAATATTTATCCAGTTCTGGTGTTTGATCTGGTGTGCTCCCACCTTCCCGGATGATAAATCGGCGGTTGATTTTTTATTTATTTTCATATACTTATCAGGTTAATGATTTGATGATCTCCTTTAACTTATCCATTTTCGATTCACCGTCCTGCGCCAGTTTAAACTGGGCACGGGTCCTGACAAGGTTGTGTTCTTTATATTTGGTCTTATAGTACACATCGCCCGCCAGGTAATCTGTGAGGAACCTTACGCCCTGCTCGAACGGGAACAGCAAACCGGCATACACCAGGGTGTCAACCTCTGTTTCATTCAGGATATCCCGGGTGGAGTCAAGAAAACCAGATGCGAAGGCCTGGTAAAGCTCCAGGTCCATGCTGACATTATCCAGGTTCTCATCATCTTCTTCACCGGTATTGGTGAAGGTCCGAATTCCATCTCCGAAATCAAAATGCACATAACCGGGCTGGACCGTATCCAGGTCGATGACGCACAGCCCCTTATTGTCTTTGTCGAACAACACATTATTGATCTTGGTATCGTTATGTGTGATACGGGTCGGGATGGCCCCTTTCTCACCAAGATCCTGGATGGTGCTCATCATCTTAATGCGGGACTCCACATAGCGTATCTCATCCTCTACCACTCCCAATCTGTTTACAGCATTTTCAGCAATGCTCTCCTTCAGGTTGGAGATCCTCCACTTGAAGTTATGGAAATTGGGGATCGTATCACCGATCCCTGCAGGATCAAGCCCCGCCAGCATTTTTGTGAATGAACCAAACATCCGGGCACCCTCATATGCAATGGCCGGATCGGTGGCCGTTTCATATACCTTGTGGTCCTTGATGAAAACCAGAATCCGCCAGTAATTCCCGTCCGGATCCTTAAAGTATGATTTGCCCTCTTTGGTCGGAATGATCTTCAGCGTCCTTCTATCCATATCATCGGGATGGGTTAACTTCAATTGTGATGATATATGATCTGTAACGGTGACCATATTCCGCATCAAAAGATCCACATCCTTAAAAACATAGTGATTGACACGCTGGAGCAGGTAATCGGGCTCGTTTTCCGATGAATTGACCAGGTGGTAACTATCGTTGATATGTCCGCCTCCATGGGACCTGAATTCAACAATCTCGCCCGCGGTGGCGAATTTTTGTGCAATTTCCTGAACTGTCATAAGATTTACTTCATTTGAGATATACATAATGCTGCCGCTCCGTAGAGTCCGGCGTTATCGAGTTGTGCTGGTACCAGGTCCGTTTTTTTGCTAATCAGTTCGACGGGGAACCTGTCCATCTCTTCTTTCATCGGTTTTTCAAGGAATTCCCAGGCTTTAGCCACCGATCCGCCTATAATAAATGCTTCCGGTGCAAGGATATACATCACAAGGTTAAGCAGCTCCCCGATATTCCTGGCAAGCTCATCGAAAGCCATAATCGAATCTTTATTCCCGCTTTGGGCTTCCTTAAACAACTCTGCACCTGTTTTATCATATTTACTGGCAAACAGTGCTGCGCTGCAAAAGTCCTCAACGATACCTCCCCTGAAAGGCAGGCAACCCAGTTCACCTGCTCCTCCGACCAGTCCTGCATGTATCCGGCGATTGATAATGATCCCGCCTCCGAGACCCGTTCCGAGTGTCACCCCTACCAGGTTGCTGTAACCTTTCCCGGCACCGAAATAGGTTTCACCCAGTGCGAAACAATTGGCGTCGTTGTTTTGAAATACAGGCAGGTTGAACCTTTTCTCCACGGCCTGCTTGACAGAGAATCCCTTAAAAGATGGGATGTTATTGATCAGCAGTATCTCCCCGCTTTCTGTATCCATGAATCCCGGCATCCCGATCCCGATCCCTGCAACCTCGTCGTTGAGTACCCGGTTTATAGCCTCAAAAAGTGACTCCATAATGTCCTCTGCCGGCCTCTGAGATCCGGTATCGACTTCGTGTCTCGCCAGCAATTCATTCTCGGAGAACCTGGCAGCGACGATGGAGGTCCCTCCGATATCCACTCCTATATAAAGACGACTCATAACAATCTCCTCATTGTTCTGATTTTATGTCCCCATACGGCAAAATAAAAGATGAAAAGGTAGCAGGGTACCATCACCCAGTAAGCAGCCTGGTAATCCCCCACCAGAGCCTGTTCGGTACTTTTGATCAGGTCCACGATATATCCGAAGATCAGGGGAACCACTGCTCCTCCAACTATGGCCATCACCAGCAGGGAAGAACCCGCTTTTGTGAACTTTCCCAGGTCTTTCATGGCCAGGGGCCAGATAGCAGGCCACATCAGTGAATTTGAGAAACTGGCCAGGAGAAGTGCATAAAATGCATACCTGGGAGGCAGATAGATAAGTAAGAGGGTAGAGACTATACCGAGTACTGCAAATGATATAAGTGCCCTGGTCTGGGTAACGAAACGGGGAATGGCAATAACGCCGAACAGATAACCGGCAACAAGTCCCACTGAAACAAATTTTGAATAAGCCTGCAAATTGTCCACCTCACCGAAGGTGGCCCTGGCAAAATCTATTATAGAAGCCATGGGCAGGGTTTCAATACCCACATAGAAGAAGAGCGCAAGAACACCCAGTATAAGGTGAGGGAACTGTAATACACTGGTCCTGCCTGAAGCATAGGAAGAGTCATCAGTTCCAGTTTCATCCTCTTCCCCTTCAGCTTTCACTTCCGGCAGGGGTGCGAAATAGATAAATATACTCAATGCCACCAGGATACCGGTCACGATATAAAAAGGAAGGACTATGTCTTCAACGTTAACGTCTTTCAGATCAATAAAGATCCCCAGGAAAACAGGTGCCAGCCACCAGGCCAGTTTGTTCATGATCCCCATAAGACTCATTCTTACGGCAGCTGTTTCCAGCGGACCGATGATGGTTACATAGGGATTTACGGAACCCTGCAGCAGTGTGTTCCCGATCCCTCCCACAAAAAGTGCCACCAGGAAAAGGGGAAAACTGATGGAATTTGATGAAGGAACGAACAGCCACATGCCGAGCCCCATTATCAGGAAGGCAAGTACCATGGATCTGCGGTATCCGATCTTTTTTATAACCCACCCGGTCGGGCGGCCGAATATTACGAATGCAGAGAAGATGGCCGCAGTAACCAGATAGGACTGTCCGGTAGTCAGGCTGAATGCTGATTTAAGCGCAGGGACAAGAAATCCGCTTATGCCAACTCCGAATCCCATTATAAAGAACATTGCACCTACGATAATAAGTGGAATTACTGTTCCGGACTTTTTGTTTGTTGAGGTATTCATTTCTGGTATTTTAAGATGTGCGCATAAAAATAATCTTTTATCTAAAAATCCTGCAACGATTGACTACTATATTCGATTTTGGAAAGATAATTATGGATAATTACTTTTACCGCATGAAAACAACACTCCTGATATTAGCTGCCGGAATGGGAAGCCGTTATGGCGGGATGAAGCAGATCGACCAGTTCGGACCTTCGGGTGAAACTATTACTGATTATTCCATTTACGATGCGATCCGTGCCGGATTTGACCGTTATGTATTTGTGATCTCACCCGGCATGGAAGAGGATTTCAAAAACGACTATGTAAAAAGGTTCCCCTCAAGCCTGAAAGTTGATTATGTCATCCAGTCCATTGATGATCTGCCGGAAGGATTTTCACTGCCCCATGACAGGGGTAAACCATGGGGTACAGCTCATGCAGTACTGATGGCAAAAGGAACTATCAATGAGCCCTTTGCAGTGATAAATGCAGATGATTTCTACGGAAGGGAATCCTACCGTATCATGCATGATTTCCTTGTACGTTCCTCGGCAGAGGTAACCGGACAGTATTGCATGGTCGGGTTTGAACTTCAGAAGACCGTATCTAAATACGGATCGGTTGCCAGGGGGGTGTGCAAGGTCGATGATCATGGGTTCCTCAGGGAGATAATTGAACGTACCAGGGTATACCAGAAGGATGGGGGAATAGTATTTGAACTTCCGGACGGGACAGTGACCAGAATTGATCCGATGGAGACGGTCTCCATGAACCTTTTCGGATTCACTCCAGATTTCTTCCTGCATATTGAAGAGGTGTTCAGGGGATTTCTGACGGACAATTTATCCAATCCGGGGGCCGAACTGTTTATTCCACTGGTGGTCGATCACCTGATCAATACAGGAGAGGCACGAATGTCCGTGCTTCAGACACCTGAAACGTGGTTTGGTGTTACTTACAGGGAGGATAAGCCAAAGGTGTCAGAAGCCTTACAGGACCTCGTGAACGATGGGATTTATCCGGAAACTCTATGGAGTTAGATCGTGCCGGAAATTAATTTCATTGTTATATTGGGAAAATCCGCAGGGAACACGGATATTTGTAAAAACTAAATCTATTTTATGGGAAGGTCACAAGAGTCTTTTAACAAGAAAGAAATCAGAAAGAAGAAAGAAAAAAAGAGACAGGAAAAAGAAAAGAAGAAACTGGCAAGGAAGGATTCGGACAGTAAAAGCAGTCTCGATGATATGATTGCTTATGTGGATGAAAATGGTATGCTAACATCCACACCGCCGGAACCAGGTGTCAAGAAGAAGACAAAGGCCGAAGACATTGAGGTCAGCGTTCCCAAGCAGACCGGTTCACGGCGAAATGATCCCATAAGGTTTGGACGAGTGACCTTTTACAATGATTCAAAGGGATACGGTTTTATAGAGGATTCAGATAACCGGCAGAGTGTTTTTGTACATGCGAGTGAATTCCAGGATGATATTTCAGAAGGAGACGAGGTTACATTTGAAATTGAACAGGGACCCAGAGGAGCCGCAGCAGTAAGGGTAAAGCTGACATAATTACCCTTTGGGTGATGGAGTATTCCAGGCTTAATACATCATTACTGGCAATTCTTTCGTGCCTTCTCTGGTCATCTGCATTCGCAGGTGTTAAGATCGGTCTGGAGTATACGACACCGCTCCAGTTTGCTGGTACGAGATTTTTTATTTCCGGACTAATGGTATTGCCTGTTGCCGTCCGGAATAATCCGGCTTACTTCCTGATCTTAAAGAAAAACCTGAAATTGATCCTTCTTTTTGCATTTCTTCAGACATTTCTTCAGTATACCCTTTTCTATACCGGGATCAACATGATACCGGGAGCTGTGGCTGCCATTGTTATTGGCTCCCAGCCATTGTTCATTGCCCTGGTAGCTCATTTCCTCATGCCGGGAGACAGGATGACCCTGAAAAAAACCATGATTATTCTATCTGGTATTGTGGGGGTTGTGCTTGTCAGTTTTGGAAAGGATCCGGGATCCTTAACCGGGAAAATAGCCCTGACCGGTATAGTGTTGTTGCTTGGCGTTAACGTACTCTCGGGGATTACAAATGTTCTGGTGGCAAGTGAAAAGGCAAAAATACCTCCTCTTGTAATAAGTTCAGCTTCCATGGTCATAGGGGGTGGTGCACTTTTTATATTTTCCATACCTCTCGAGGGATTGCATATTGAACCAAAACCGGTGACATATTTTATATCGCTTGGTTGGCTGAGCCTGTTGTCTGCGGTAGCAATTTCCGTCTGGATTACATTGCTGAAGAGACCGGGGATCGTTGTTTCGGACCTGAACCTCTGGAAATTCCTGATCCCGGTTTTCGGAGCTCTCCTCAGCTGGATATTGCTTCCGGATGAAAAGCCTGAATGGTTGTCGGTGGCGGGAATGGTGGTCATTTCTTCTTCACTGGTGATCCTTAACCTTCTTCAGAGGCATAAAACTGTATTCATTGAAGAAAAAACATAACTTTGACAGGTATATTTCATGCGGATTAGGACCCTGACATATTTCCTGGCGTTCATAATTCTTGCGCTGCCGAACCTCAATGCCCGGGAACAGCCCCGGGCAGTCAGGGGAGTCATCGATCTGAGAGACTACGATTTCAAAACCGGGGGGCCCGTGGAACTGAAGGGAGATTTCGAGTTTTACTGGAAGAAGATGCTCAACCCGGCTATTGAGGGAGATTCGGGTGAAATGAATTATATCCATGTGCCGGGTTCATGGTACAAACTGAGAAAAGAGGTTCCCGATATTACCAGGTATGGATTTGCCACCTACCGGATAAAGATACTTGTCCCGGAAGGTACGAATGAATTAGCATTCAAGATAGAGGATGTCTTTTCGGCCTCAGGCTACTTTCTGAATGGAAAGGCATTCGAGTACCTCGGGTTCCCGGGGGTAAATAAGTTTCAGACTGTAATCAATTATAATCTTCCGCTGATAACAGTTCCGGTAAACAAAACCGAACTTGAATTAATAATCAGGGTTTCTAATTTCGATAACAGAGCAAGCGGGATTACCGGTGGAATTACATTGGGAATGCCTGAGCAAATGCAAAATGAGAGGCAGAAAGAACTTTTTTGATCATCGGTATCTATTTTCTGGGATTATTTCTGATCCGTTCTGAAGAATACAGATTATATTTTTCGGTTCTCTGCCTGTTAATGGCATTGCGTGTTGTCATGATTTCAGATCTTCCTGTATTGAGTAATCTGAACCTTAATGGATTAACCAAAGTCAGGCTGGATTACCTTAATATTTATTTTTTTGCCCCCTTCTTCACCCTGATGATTCAATCCATTTTTCCCATTGAGTTTCCAAAGATTGCCCTCCGGATCATACTCTGGTGTTCTGTTGTATTTGTGGTTATTGTTATAGTTTCTCCCATAAGCCTTTTCTCATTTACACTTCCTTATTTCTTCGGATTCTTCATCCTGCTGAGCCTTCTGTTCTTATATGTGGTATTACTGGCATGGAGCAGGGGCAGGAGTCATGCCCCTGCTTTCGCCATTGGTTTGCTGATCCTCTTTTTCGGCACTTTGAATGATATGCTGAATGAGATCGACGCCATAGATACCGTATATATTGTTCACTATACCATGTTTATATACCTGCTGGTCTATGCTTATATCTTTGCTGATAAATCAAACGATTTGCAGAGGGAGGCAGAAAATCTGGCCTCGGAGGTCAGCCGGGTAAAGAACAACCTTGAGGCTCTTGTTGAAGAGCGTACGACCGAGCTGCAGTCAATGTCCAAAAGGCTGGAGCAAAAAAGGAAGAAACTGGAATCCACCAACCTGGACCTTATGGAGGCCATGAATGCCAGGAACCGGCTTTTTTCCATTATCGGGCACGATGTGAAGGCACCCATCGGATATATCAGGCAGGCACTCGAGATGATCCTGGAGAACAGGGATATGACAGACAGGGAGCGGGCCGAGCTGTTAAAAATGATGGCCAGTTCCGCGGAGATCACCTATAATTTACTGGATAACCTGCTTGTATGGGGCAGGTCCCAGACCGGCAAACTGAAGGCAACACCGCTCAACTTCAGGCTGAAGCCATTGCTTGATGAGAGCCTTGAACTGGTAAACATAGGTTTGAGAGAAAAGAAACTGAAAGTGGAAGTTTATGTAAGTGAGGAGCACTACCTTCTTGCTGACAGGGATCAGCTATATATCGTTATCAGGAATCTGTTAAGCAATGCCATAAAATTTACCCCTGAGAAAGGGAGCATCTATATCTCCTCAAAGAAGAGTAAAGGAGAGATAGTCATATCTATCCGGGATACAGGTATCGGAATCCCTGAGGGTATTCGGGTTAAGCTTTTTGACAATGAAGCCCATATATCGACCAACGGGACCAAGGGTGAGAAGGGTTCCGGACTCGGATTAAAGATCTGTAACGAGATCATCCAGACTAATAATGGCTGGATGAAGATCGAAAGCGCATCGGGTTCCGGTGCAACCATCATTATAGGTATTCGGGCAGGGAAGAAGGGGGCTTAGAGGAATTTCACCGCTGTCCCGTATACAAGCATCTCAGCTGCTCCCTGCATTACCGCACTGGTTGTATACCTCACCATAACAACAGCATCGGCATTCTTATCGGCGGCTTCCTGCATCATTCTCTTTGTAGCGATGGCTCTTGCTTCGTTCAGCATTTCGGAATAGCCTTTCAGCTCGCCACCCACCAGTGACTTTAACATGTTGGATATATCCTTCCCCAGGTGCTTTGACTGGATCATTGAACCTTTAACCATTCCGATTAATTCATACTTCTGACCGGGAATCAATTCTGTAGTGTAGAGGGGTACCATCTTTTCCATTTCAATATTATTTTTGATATTAAAATAGTTAATTTTAATCACATGATAAGATAAATAATATAATTAACTATGAAAGCGCTTACTGTAAAATCAACCGTGGTACTGGATGGGAACCTGCAAAACGATATTCACTTTACCCTGGGAATGGAGCAATATACCGATTATGTTTTTAAGCCAAAGGAGGACCAGATATACTCAGCAACTATCGTGCTTGAGGATAGCTCAGAAGTGATTGGTAATATTGTTTCAAGAAGCGTTGCCTTTCCCGACATTGAGTTCATGATCGATGACCTGGATACGGAAGAGAACAGCATTGTGAGATACCGTTTCAGGAACGGAGAAATTCTGGAAAAATATCTTTAGTATTTACTGAGGTCATCCTTCTCCTCTTCATCGATCTCCTTCATCCGTTCAATGTAAACAGCCAGAAGAGCTGCTATGAAAGCCAGCGGAACGAGAAGAATTACCAGTGTCAGAAAAACACCAATCCCTTCCTTTGTCAGTGCATATACCACAGCCCCTGCCTGCAGAAGGATAAAGATGGTTATCAAAACGAGAATAATAGTTGGGGCGACTCTCTTATTCATAACTGGTTTTATTATTCTTTAGATTTTATTTTTACACTGGAAGGCTTCAGTCCGTCTGCACTGGCACTGATGATAAGGTCCCCGGGCTCGCTTCCTGTCTGGAGGATTAACAGCTGTTTACCTTTTCTGACCTCCCTGGAGTTGTTTCCGGGTGGAGTATGATCAGTCAGGTCACCATTATCAATGATCCTGATTCTCCCGGGACCGTCCAGTTGATAGTTAACAAGGTGACTGCTGTGTGGGTTCAATATCCCCGCACTGTCCACTACTTTTGTGGTTATATGGACAATCTGGCGATCGTGGCCTGAAACCTGATTCCGGTCAGGATGCATGGCAAGGGCGAAGGGAACGGATGAGGTGATAAGCGTATCGGTTACTCCCCGGGTCTTTCCGCCCTCATCCTCATAGAAGGCACGCGCAATAAGCTTCCCGGGTTCATAGGGAACACGGACCTTAATCACCCCGTCGTCAAATAATGCTCTCCAGCATGTATCTATAACCCGGTTATTCAAAGAAATCTCCACCTTTTCGCAATTGGTGAACACCACTACCTCTTTCAAAGAAGAATCATCCTCAAATGTCCAGTGGTCCACCAGCGGAGCCCCCGCCCACCTTTTCTGCCAGTTATTCATCCTGTTCAGGGAATCGGCCAGTAAGGAATCCTTTACTGTAAGCTTAACCATCGGATCATCCCTGTATCTGGAACCAATATACCAGGCGCCGGGTTTTATAAATCCATTGGTCTCCAGCAAACCATGGGGGAACCCGGTGTAGGGCCAGCCCATGGATTCACCGAGGTAATCGATCCCTGCCCAGATGAACTGCCCTGCAACGAATTCGTCCATATCGTTCCAGGAATTATCTGAATAACTGATCACCTGGTAGTCCTCTTTCAGGTTGGTACCGTATGACCTGGTCTCAGAAGCAATAAAAACAAGATCGGGATACTGTTCATGCCATGTCTGGAATGAGTCTGCCCTGTAATTATATGAAACAACCGGTGAAACATGCATCATTGAGCTGGGCACCTCATTCCCCCTTTCCGCAAATCCCGGGTGAAGTGCACAGGTGACCCTTCGGGTGGAATCGATGGAAGTGACCAGGTTCATCAGTTTAGAGTACCATTCAATTCCTTTTACCGGGTTATGCAATTGTTCCTCTACTTCGTTCCCGACACTCCACAATATTACAGAAGGGTGGTTCCGGTCCCTCCTGATAAAGTCAGTAAGGTCTTTTTCCCAGGTTTCAGCAAACCTGACAAGTTCCTCTTTGCCATTCCAGCTCTCTTCCCATTTATCGTACATTTCATCAATCACCATGAATCCCATCCGGTCACAAAGGTCCAGCAGTTCGGGAGAAGGTGGATTATGGGCAAGCCTGAGTGAGTTGACACCCAGCTCTTTCAGGATAGTGAACCTGCGTTTCCAGCTCTCCAGCGGGACGGCAGCCCCCAGTGCTCCCCCGTCATGGTGAATGCAGACACCTTTCAAAATGACTTTCTCCCCGTTAAGCAGGAACCCCCTGTCCGGATCAAATTTCGCGGTCCTGATCCCATGAAGAGTACTTATACGGTCTATCTTCTTATTCCTGTCCGTTAGATAACAGTTGACCGAGTAGAGAACGGGGCGTTCGGGTGACCAAAGTTCGGGGTCCTCAATGATGAAGGACCGATGGGTGGTTTTAGTTTCATCGGGCCCGAGGAACTCGCTGCTCTTTCCATCTGCAACGATCCTTCCCTCCGGATCAACAATGTCGTAATTAATTTCGAACCGGCTTGATTTTCGGTTCCTGTTCAATATCTCGAGTGAAACGGTCAGTTCTGCATCTCCTTTATTATTGATCACCGAGGATACCGTATTGCCCCATAAAGGCATATGTGTCGAACTGGTTGCTATCAGTCTCACATGCCTGTATATACCGGCACCCGAATACCACCTGTCAACCGGCAGATCACTGCAATCGGTCCTTACTGCTATTATATTCAGCGTATCGGTCCTGACAAGCGAGGAGATATCATGGTAAAAACTGGAATAGCCATACAGTTGCCGGCCCAGATGAGTGCCATTAAAGTAGACATCCGAATTCATTTGCACTCCTTCGAAAAGCAGGTAAAACTGTTTCCTGTCCTGGTATTCGGTCAGGTCGAGGGCTTTCCTGTACCAGGCTATTCCACCCGGATAAAAGCCACCTGCTGTTCCGGATGAACTGGACTTCTGAACCGGTTGTTCGATTAACCAGTCGTGTGGTAGCGAGACATATTTCCATCCCGAATCATCAAATCCCGGTTTATAAACACCGTCCGGATCCTCAAGACTGAACTTCCAGTTCAGGTCAATTGTGGTATCTACCCTGGGTTGGATCTCCCTGGTCCGGTAAACGAACCAGGTGGCCAGTACAAAGACCAAAGTCAGGATGATCCAGTGGTAGATTTTCATCAGGTTGCTGTGGATTTATATAGTTGTTCAAACCTGTCAATAAACTTGTGGACCGTGTCAAAATGAGCAGCTTTGAGCCTCCTGTTCACTGCAGGCTGTGAAATATTCAGCATCTTGCTTATTTCCATCTGGTTCTTGCCTGTCAGGTTCAGGAATATGGCCTCTGCCTGTTCGTCCGACCAGTCATGTATAAGTATATCCATAAAACTGCAGGTAAGTGCAAACTCTTCATTCAGTGATTTTTCACCGGTT
>CAZIAU010000035.1:0-1633 GCA_964536755.1 uncultured Bacteroides sp.
TACCGATGCCAATCAGAACAGGCCCATTGAGGGAGCCAATGCCTTCGCATATGAGTACTCATTCAGGATGCATAATAATGTTGAGGAGGTATCCCATATCTATCCCTATGTGGAAGAGGGCACCATATCAGTGAAGATTTCGGACTTTGACTGGGACAATGACGGCAGTATAGTGGTGATCTCGGTGGCCAGGCAGGGAAGGGAGGTCAGGATTTCGGGAGAGGATGAATGGACTTATGACGAGTTAAGGGTTCAGGATGAAGAGATCAATACATCGTTCGACTTTCGTTTTGTGAAAGCAAGGCCACTGGTAAGGAATAACAATGTGGTGGTAAACGTCAGGAACCAGAGGGGTGAAACCATGCCGTTTTACACCATACCTATCGGAGGGGTTCCGAAATACCGCGGAGAGGTTGAATTTATGCCCATTGAATAGTTTGAAAACAGTTTAAACAGCCCATGATTATTTTTTAATTAAATTCACAGTTCATTCAAGAGGTAATCATGGTCAGCCACACGAGTCAGATAAAGTTACATAATATCCCCGTGAAAAGATTACCTGTACTGTTTTTGGTGTTACTGTTATCCTGTGTTGTAAATGCTCAATCATACCAGTTTTTCAGTTACGGCCTTTCGGAAGGCCTGTGTGATAAGTTTGCATATACCATTAATCAGGATCAGCAGGGTTTTCTATGGATCGGTACGACCCAGGGGCTTTGCAGGTTCGACGGAAAAGTGTTTGAACAGGATTTCAGGGGTGATTCGATCCCGGCAAACATTGCTTTTGCAAGCCTTCTTGATTCTCGTGGAAGGCTCTGGTTCGGGTTTGAAAACGGATACCTGTCGGTGCTGGAAAACGGCGAATTTCAGTTAATAAATCCGGGGGACAAATTCAGATCAACCGTAAGGGCCATTAGAGAAGATGCCGAAGGCAATATCATTGTACTTTACCAGCAAAGCGGCTTACTGGTTCTGAACGGGGAGAAGGCGATCACATACCGCAGCGACCCGGACGATGAGTCAGATCCCTTTGCAGGGAAATTCCTGAATGATTTTCAACTGACCCGTGACGGAAACCTTTTCGTTGGAACAGCCGAGGGGTTGAGCATATTCAGGTATGACACGGAACTGGGAACCTATATCCGGACCGGAATAATTCCCGACCTTCAGTACCTCGTGGTCCAGAAGATCGTTCCGGCAGTCAGTGTGAATGAGTTCTGGGCAGGAACGGAAGATGAAGGACTGTTCAGAGTTACGGGTGAGGGTTATAATCCGGAAGACTTCAGGGTCGAGAAAATCGGAGAGGATAAGGGACTGGCCTATGCCAGGATATCTTCCATAGTATTTGACGGAAAGAAGCGGGTATGGATCTCCGATTACGGGGTGGGACTGCATCGCTTCGAAATTGACGAAGAGGGGAACCTGGGGAGTTCCGTTCTTTTTAATGCGGATAATGGCATTCCCAATGAATATATCAACCAGGTATTCATAGATGAGGAGGGGAACCAGTGGTTCTCATCCCAGGGAGATGGTATTGCCGTACTGCGTGATCAGGCATTCACGTTTTACGATGTATGGAAGGATGAACAGTTTACGGAGGTAAGTGCTCTCTGTCTGAAAGGAAAGGATCAAT
>CAZIAU010000035.1:1643-7197 GCA_964536755.1 uncultured Bacteroides sp.
CTGGGTATTGTAAACGGACTCCCGGCGGACCGGGTAACTGCCCTCTATCTGGATGGGAACAATGATCTTTATATCGGAACTGAACGCAGCGGATTGTACATAAAACCCGGCGGTACTTCCCGGGTCAGGCCTCTGGTAATTTCAGGGAATTCACTGGAGAATATTATCAATGCCATAGATGGAAGTGCAGACACTATCCTGGTAGCTACAAATAACGGGGTATATTCATATAACCCTGCCACCGGGATACGTCACTCCTTTACCACGGCAAACGGGTTGCCGCATAATAAGATAAATGATATACTGGTTGACAGCCGGGGAAGGGCATGGATCGCTACCCTGGTCAGGGGTCTTGTCTCTATAAATTCCGATGACCAGTTCCTCATTGAAGGAAAGACCAAACTTGAATTTGTATCGATTGCAGAAGATGCCAGCGGGGTTATCTGGGCCGGTACGAGTGGTGACGGGATTTTTAAATTCGACAATGATTCCCTCCGCTGGTTCAGTGAAGAGGATGGCCTGAAATCAAATTATACCTATGCCATTGGAATTGACACCGAAGGATATGTCTGGGTCGGCCACAGGATGGGGCTGAGCCGGATTGACCCTGATGGGAATATGATCAGGGTATTCGGTGAGGAGTCGGGATTTACTTCAGATATTATGCAGAATGCAGCCGCCACTTCACAGGGGGGTAAAATGGTGATGGGGACCACCAACGGGATCATTCAATATGACGCATACCAGGCCAGGGAAGACACCATATCACCGCGATTGAGCATTAAGTCGGTGGTTATTTCGGATCAGTCCTACGATCCTACTTCGGCAATAAGGCTTAAATATGATAAATACAGGGTCCGCATCGATTTTGTCGGGATCAATCTGAGCAATCCCGATCAGGTATCCTACCAGTTTAAACTGGATGGTTATGAGGAGGAGTGGTCCGATGTTTCCAATGTTCCGTATGCTTTTTACGGACGGGTTGAAGATGGCGATTACACCTTTATGCTGAAGGCCTGTGACGGGAATGGCAACTGTTCGGAGCAGCCGCTTACTCTGGACATTACTGTTAAAATCCCCATATGGAAGGCGTGGTGGTTTATCGTGTCGCTGGTATTGCTTGTGCTGGCCACCATCTTTATCATTTTTAAGATAAGGGAACGTAACCAGAAAGCAATACAGGAATATCTTCAAAGGCAACTTGACGAACGGACCAGGGAAGTTATCAAGCAGAAGGAGGAGATTGAGATCAAGAACAGGGATATTACCGATTCCATTAACTATGCCCAGCGTATCCAGGCCAGTATCCTTCCCTCCATTAAGAAATTACATGATGCTTTCTCGGGAAGTTTTGTTTTCTATCAGCCAAGGGATATCGTAAGCGGTGATTTTTACTGGTATGAAAAGGTGGGTGAGCATAAATTCATTATAGTCTGTGCCGACTCAACGGGGCACGGTGTCCCGGGTGCATTTATGTCCATGATAGGGACCACGCTCATCAAGGATATATGCCTCAGGGCAAACATTCATACACCTTCGGAAGTACTCACAACCCTTGATAAGGAGGTTAGAGAGGCTCTTAACCAGAACGTGGAGACCAGCGGGTCCAATGATGGCATGGATATTATTGTTGCCGAAGTGGACATGAAAAGCTACAAATTCATTGTAAGCTCTGCCATGAGGCCGGTGATCATTTATTCGGGTGAAGAGCAGATCTATGTGAAGGGGAGCCGCAGTTCAATCGGGGGACAGCTGGATGAGGAGAGGCTGGATAAGGAGTTTATTGACCAGGAATTCCAGCTGAAGAAGGGGGATATCATCTATATGTTTTCGGATGGCTATCCCGACCAGTTTGGAGGGCCGCTGGGAAGAAAATTCAAAATGGTCCGCCTGAAAAACCTTCTCAGGGATATTCACGATAAGTCCATGGACGAACAGTATAATTACGTCAAGAGCAATTTCTACCTCTGGAAAGAGGACCTTGAACAGGTTGACGACGTTCTGTTTATGGGGATTAAATTGTAAAGTGCCATCCGGCCGGGAGTAATCAGCCCGTATCCTAAATTTCATCCAGGTTTATTCCGCTCAGGATGATCACATCTGTTGAGTCGGTATTACTGTGGTTAAAATCCTGGTCAATTATATAGAAGGTGTAGAAAATGGTATCGTATGTGATTATCGGGTAAGAAATATTCAGTTCAAGTTTGCCGCTGGTCGGGGTATTGTCCAGTCTCGGGATCCGGTATTTCAGGATACCCCCGTCCTCTTCCGGGACTTTTTCAAATTCAACATTCTTCATGTCATAAAGTTGCAGGAAGAAATTGTATTTCACGGAATCGGGCAGGCCTAATCCCATGGTATCTGGCAGCGGATACAGCCCCAGGTTTCCATCTCCGTCAGTGAAGTTAAAGGTTAACTGACCAAACAGGCTTTTATTTCCCAGTTCATCCAGCGAAACAAAGAGCCCAAAACTCTGGTAGTCAATTACAGGTTCATCGGGGTAGACGGGAGTAACTTCATTGCATGAGGCAAGGACCAGGAATCCGGTTATTATAAAACTGATTGTTCTCCGCATAATTTACAATACTACAAAAATCCTGCCTATTTTTTTCGCATGAATATCCTGATTGGAACACCTGTGAAATTAAAATGTTTACGCAGCTGGTTCTCAAGATATCTCTTATAGGGTTCTCTGATGTACTGGGGTAAATTACAATAAAAAGCAAAAGCAGGTGCGTGTGTCGGGAGCTGGGTAACATATTTGATCCTGATGTATTTTCCCTTAACTGCCGGGGGGTGGTGTTCCTCCAGGACTTTCTGCATAACTTCATTCAACCTGGAAGTCGGGATCTTTACCTTCCGGTTCTCAAATACCTCAATGGCAGTTTCGAGGGCTTTATGGATCCGTTGCCTGGTCAGGGCCGAAACGAACAGTACAGGTACATCATCGAAGGGCTCGAGCCTTTTCCTGATTTTCTGTTCGAACTGTTTTAAAGTCAGGGTTTCCTTTTCTACAAGGTCCCATTTATTCACCAACACCACAACCCCTTTTCTGTTCCTTTCAATCAGATGAAAAATGTTCACATCCTGCGATTCAATACCAATGGTGGCATCTATCAGCAGCAGGCAGACATCTGCAGATTCAATGGCCCTTACCGACCTCATTACGGAGTAAAACTCCAGGTCCTCCTTTACCTTTCCTCTCTTTCTGAGTCCGGCTGTATCGACCAGGTAAAAATCATGGTTGTACTTCTTATACCTGGTATGAATGGAGTCCCTGGTTGTGCCGGATATTTCTGTAACGATATTGCGCTCTTCCCCTATAAGGGCATTGATCAGTGAAGATTTTCCCACGTTGGGCCTGCCAACCACAGCGATCCTGGGAATCTCATCATCTTCATCCTTATCCTGTTTCACAAACAGGGAGACGAGCTTGTCAAGCATATCCCCGGTCCCGCTGCCATTAATGGAGGAGACGCTATAATAATCTCCCACTCCGAGGCTGTAGAAAGCTGTGGCATCATACACTCTTTCAGCATTGTCCACCTTGTTGACCACCAGCATTACCGGTTTTCTGGTCTTTCTCAGCATTCCTGCAACTGTTTCATCCAGGTCCGTGATACCTCCTGTCACATCCACAAGAAATATAACCACATCTGCCTCTTCAATGGCAAGGATCACCTGTTTACGTATCTCCTCCTCGAACACATCATCCGAATTGGATACATAACCGCCTGTATCTATAATACTGAACTCCTGTCCGTTCCAGATTACCCTGCCATAATGCCTGTCCCGTGTCACCCCGCTGACCTCATCCACGATGGCCCGCCTGCTTTCTGTCAGCCGGTTGAAGAGGGTTGACTTTCCCACATTGGGTCGTCCGACTATGGCCACAATATTTCCCATTCACGATCTTATTTAGTGGTATCCGAACTTCCTGATCTGATATTCGCTGTTCCTCCACTCTTTTTTCACCCTGACCCTCAGTTTCAGAAAAACCTTCTTCCGGAAAAAAGACTCCATATCCAGGCGTGCCTCCCGGCCAACCCGTTTAAGTGCTTTCCCCTCATTCCCGATGAGAATACCTTTCTGGCTCTCCCTTTCAACAAAAATAACGGCTTCGATCCGGAGTAATTCCGGCTCCTCTCTGAACGATTCTATCTCGATCTCCACCGCATAGGGTACCTCCTGTTTATAATGCAAAAGGATCTTTTCCCGGATCATCTCCCCTGCAAAGAACCTTTCCGATTTATCGGTCAGGGTATCTTTCGGATAGTATGGCGGAGATTCCGGTAAATGATGGAGGATACGATCGAATACAAGGTCAACATTGAATTTTTCAAATGCGCTGATGGGTATTTTCTCTGCTGAAGGAAGCAATTCGTCCCAGGATTCAATGGTCTTCATAACTTTTTCCTGGTCGCTCAGGTCAATCTTGTTGATAACCACCAGGACCGGTGTTTTCAACTTGCCTAATTGCCGGATAAAGGGGTCCTCAGGATCAGGGGGTTCCCCCGTTTCGGTCATATAAATAAGCACATCGGCATCGGTGAGCGCCGACCGGGCAGCCCTCAGCATGGATTCCTGCAGCTTATAGCCCGGTTTCAGTATACCCGGAGTATCTGAAAAGACGATCTGGTAACCGGGGGCGTTCAATATTCCATGGATCCTGTGACGTGTGGTCTGGGCCTTGGAGGTAATGATTGACAGTTTTTCTCCCAGCATGGCATTCATTAGGGTTGACTTGCCCACATTGGGTTTCCCTGTGATATTCACATATCCTGCCCTGTGTACCATAGTCCTACTCGTATGCATTCATTTTTAATGTCTTAACCTCTCTGTCAGTCAGGAATCTCCACTTTCCGCGGGCAAGGTTCTTTTTGGTAAGCCCGGCAAAATAGACCCGGTCCAGTTTAACGACGCGGTATCCAAGGGACTCAAACATACGTCTTACAATCCGGTTTCGACCCGAATGGAGCTCGAGTCCTACCTCCCTTTTGTTTTCCTCACTTGCATAGCTGATGGCATCGGGCTGGATAAAACCATCCTCCAGTGTGAGGCCGTCCGAGAGTTTCTTCAGATCGCCACCAGAAATTGTCCTGTCCAGGAATACATGATAGATCTTTTTCTTGTTGTAGCCAGGGTGGGTAAGCTTCTTGGCCAGCTCACCGTCGTTGGTGAACAGGAGCACACCTGTGGTATTCCGATCGAGCCTTCCAACCGGGTAGATCCTTTCCGGGCAGGCATTACGGATAAGAAGCATCACTGTTTTTCTCTCCCTGGGATCGTCGGTGGTGGTGACATAATCCTTTGGTTTATTGAGAAGAAGGTACACTTTTCTCTCATTTTTCAATCTTTCGCCATTGTAGCGCACATCATCAGTGGGTTTCACTTTGGTCCCCAGCACTGAGACAATTTTACCATTAACCGATACAAGTCCCGCGGTGATCAGCCTGTCAGCCTCACGCCGGGAGCAGATACCGGAATTGGCGATGTATTTGTTCAGCCGTACCGGTTCGTCCTCCGTTACGGACTTCTTATGATAAGCCGGTCT
>CAZIAU010000035.1:7297-12251 GCA_964536755.1 uncultured Bacteroides sp.
TGTTCAGCCGTACCGGTTCGTCCTCCGTTACGGACTTCTTATGATAAGCCGGTCTGCCTTTTCCTGCGTCAGCCGGTCTGCCTTTTCCTGCGTCAGACGGTCTCCCTTTTCCTGCGTCAGACGGTCTGCCTTTTCCTGCGTCAGACGGTCTGCCTTTTCCTGCGTCAGACGGTCTCCCTTTCCGGTGACCGGAACCTCCGTATTTCCCTTCCTTATGTCCCGGGCCTGATTTATCCACTTACGGTACTTTTAAAGATTGTTAAAGGGTACAAAGATACAGCTATTTAAGTAACATTCTTGGGATTAAATTTTCTAACTTTGGATTCGTTTCAAAAAAAAGTGATCATACATTCTAAACCAGTAACCAGATGAGCTTAGTCATATCCATCTCAGGGATCAGGGGAACCATTGGCGGGATTCCCGGAAAAGGATTAACTCCGATTGATACAGTGCAATTTACCTCGGCCTATGCAGCTTGGCTCAGGGAACAGTCAGGCAAAGAATCACCCTCGGTGGCCCTGGGACGGGATGCCCGGATATCAGGTCCCCTGGTGGAACAACTGGTTACGGCCACCCTTTCGGCCATGGGATTACATGTTTACATTCTGGGACTGGCCACCACACCTACCGTGGAATTGGCGGTGATCCATACCGGTGCGGACGGTGGAATCATACTTACCGCCAGTCACAATCCTGCCCAGTGGAATGCTCTGAAGCTTCTTAACAGCAAGGGAGAATTTCTTTCTGCTGCCGATGGTGAAGCAATTCTTGAAAAGGTCAGGAACAATGATTATTCCTACGCAGATATAAAAGACCTGGGCAGCATTAAACCTTTGGAAGGAATGGCAGTCAAACATGTCAATCAGGTAATTAAACTTGACCTGGTTAACGTGAATAAGATCAGGAAGAAAGGATTCCGGGTGGCCATTGATTGTGTCAATTCCGTAGGCGGTATAGTATTGCCGCTATTGTTAAATGAACTGGGAGTGAAAGAGGTTATTGAACTATATTGCGAGCCAACCGGCGAATTTCCACATAATCCGGAGCCCTTACCCGAACATCTCGGGGATATCTCACAGGCTGTTGCAGATAATAAAGCCGATGTGGGATTTGTAGTGGATCCGGATGTTGACCGACTCGCCATTGTTTGTGAGGATGGTAGCATGTTCGGTGAGGAGTATACACTGGTGTCAATTGCAGACTATATTCTGTCACATACACCGGGGAATACATCCTCAAATCTCTCTTCCTCCAGGGCATTAAGAGATATTACGGAGGAACACGGGCAGTCATATTTCCCGGCTGCGGTTGGAGAGGTAAATGTGGTTGAGGCCATGAAGCAGAATAACTGTGTTATCGGTGGAGAAGGCAACGGTGGGATCATATATCCTGCCCTCCACTACGGAAGGGATGCCCTGGTGGGTATAGCACTTTTCCTTACCCACCTGGCAGAAAGCGGGCTTTCCTGCAGTCAGCTTAGGCAAAGCTACCCCGATTATTTTATTTCTAAAAATAAAATCCAACTTCCGGAAAATGCGGATGTTGACCGGTTACTGGATGCCTTTGAAAAAGAGAACTCTGCTTTCCAGGTAAACAGGGTGGATGGAGTCAGGGTCGATATGCCCAATGGTTGGGTACATCTGCGAAAATCCAATACCGAACCTATTATTCGGCTCTATGCCGAGGCCGGGAACCGTAATGAGGCAGGAGAACTTGCTGACAATGCCATGAATACTATAAAACAATTATTGAATCAGATATAAATTTATTCGATGAAGAGAAGAACATTAATAGCTATTGTTATTCCCGTGGTGGTTATTACGGCATTAATCATTTATTCGGTGCTTTCGGGGAAGGAAAAGGAAATAGTCCTGGAAACCGAGGTAAAATATGGTCAGTTCGACATTAGTGTGATGGTTACCGGTGAGTTGCAGGCCATCAGGGAGACCGAGATAAAGGCTCCCTCTAAATTGCGAAGCAGGTCCCTAAGGATTTACAGGGTGAAGATACAGGACCTGATCCCCGAAGGAACAATAGTGGATTCGGGCGACTGGGTAGCAACCCTTGACCGTTCGGAGGCCGACAACTCCCTTAAGGATATCATGGATAACCTTGAACAGGAGGAATCGGAATATATGCGGACCAAGCTGGATACTACCATGCAGCTCAGGCAGCTCAGGGATGATCTGATCAACCTGAATTTTGCCATGGAAGAGGCAGAAATAACTCTTGAGCAATCCCAGTATGAGCCGCCTGCTACCATACGGCAGGCACAGATAGAACTGGAGAAGGCCACCAGGGCCTTTGAGCAGGCAAGTAAGAACTACAATCTTAAAGTGCAACAGGCCAAGGCCCAGATGCGTGAAGCAGAGATCAACCTGGCCAGGGATCGGCGAAGCAAGGATGAGATGATAGCCGTGATGGAAGAGTTCGATATAATGGCACCTTCAGACGGAATGGTGATCTATAAGAAGGACCATAATGGTCAGAAACGGACTGCAGGTGAAGAGATAAATACGTGGGACCTTACCGTGGCAACACTCCCCGATCTCTCTGCTATGATCTCACTTACATATGTGAATGAAATTGACATCAGCAAAATTAAAAAAGGTCAGCAGGTCAATATTGGTGTTGATGCGTTCCCTGAAAAGAAATTTACCGGCAATGTTATAGAGGTGGCCAACATCGGACAACAACTTCCCAATACCGATGCAAAAGTGTTTGAGGTCCGTATTCAGCTCAATGAACGCGACACTATACTTCGGCCATCCATGACGACCAGTAACCAGATAATAACCCAGGTGCTGGACAGCGTTTTATATGTTCCACTTGAAGCTGTCCATACCAACGACAGTGTCACATTTGTTTATACCCATGATAGAAAGAAACAGATTGTTGTCCTGGGAGAATCCAATGAGAACGATATTGTTGTTGAGATGGGGTTGAATAAGGGAGAGAAAATTTTTCTTTCAATACCTGAAGATCCTGATTCATTCAAATATTCCGGACTTGCCCTTATGGATGAGATTAAGAAGAGAAAGGCTGATGAAGAGAAGAGATTGCAGAAAGAACAGGAGCGGTTGAAGGATCATTTTGAGAGGCAAAGAACTCCCCGGGACACACCGGGGCAGACAAGGCCATCAGGTGAACAGCCGAGAACACAGGGATAACGTTATGGGCAGGTATCTACATGACATTCTGATAGCCATTGAATCGATCATGGCCAACCAGATGCGGAGCATTCTTACAGCACTGGGAATAATTTTTGGTGTGGCCGCAGTAATAACTATGCTGGCCATAGGAAGGGGTGCACAGCAGGAAATCCTTGACCAGATCAAGATGGTGGGTGTAAATAATATTATGATTACGCCCATTGTTGAGGTAGCAAACGGTAATGATTCGGAAGAAACGGGAGAAAAGCAGACCCGGAAGTTTTCACCCGGGCTTACACTGAAAGACCTGGATGCCATTGAGGAAGTCCTTCCCACAATCAAGACGGCTGCTCCCGAAATTACCCTGAACAGTCACGTTATCCAGGGAGGAAAACGTGCCACAGCAAAACTACTGGGTGTTTCCAATGAATATTTTGAGATTTTCAACCTTCCTCTCCATGAGGGGGCTTTCTTTAACGATTACCAGGAAGAGAATGGGATTCCGGTTTGTGTGATCGGGGATAATATCAAAAATAAATTCTTCAGCAAGGAAAATGCCATAGGTAAATACATCAAATTTGATAAAGTGTGGTTAAAAGTGGTGGGAGTCCTGGAAAAGAATGATGTTTCCCTTACAAGGTTTGAGAATATTGGCGTAAATGTGATGAACGATAACATCTACGTGCCAATAAAGACTATGCTATTGCGTTTTCAGAACAGGGCACTGGTCGGTACACGTATCAGAGGTATTGATGAAGACACTCCCCGCAGGCACGGTTTTTCAGCAAGTTTCATACCCGAACAGAACAGTGAATCCAACTATCACCAGCTGGACCGGATCGTTGTGCAGGTGAATGAATCGGGCGAACTATCACCTTCCACTGAGTTGCTGGCCCGCTTGATGCTCAGGCGGCATGAGGAAATAAAGGATTTTGAGATTACTGTTCCAGAGCTGCTTTTAAAACAGGAACAGCGGACTAAAGATGTTTTCAACATAGTACTGGGTGCTATAGCCAGTATTTCCCTGCTGGTGGGAGGGATCGGGATTATGAATATCATGTTCGCCTCGGTTATGGAGAGGATCAAGGAAATTGGAACCAGGCTGGCCATAGGGGCCCAGAAAAAGGACATTGTGGTTCAGTTCCTGGCCGAAGCAGTATTGATCAGTGTGATCGGAGGTGTGATCGGGGTGATCATAGGTATTGTATCATCCTACCTGATTACCAAATTTGCCGATATCGAGACAATTGTCACGCCCATCAGCGTAATGATCTCCTTCGTTGTGTCAGCATCGGTTGGGGTTATCTTCGGATATTCGCCAGCCAAGCGTGCATCGGAAAAAGATCCTATAGAATCATTAAGGTATGAATAAAATGCGTCGATTTGTTATTTTACTGATATCATTATCTCTTTTCCAGAATATTCCGGCCCAGGAGAGCAATGAAACCGAGACTAAAGTACTGACACTTCCCGAGGTGATCCAGATAGCCCGGGATCAGTCGCTTATGGCCCTGATGTCAAGGCACCGGTTTCGAAGTTCTTACTGGGAATACCGGACCTACCTGGCCAGGAACAGGCCCGGTTTATCTCTTGAAGCTACAATCCCTTCACTGAATAATTCTATGGAGAGCGTAACCCAGCCCGACGGTTCCGAGAAGTTTGTATCCCGGTCAAATATGCGTACCTCCCTGGACATGCAACTGAGCCAGAACATAGGGCTTACCGGCGGACGGGTTTTTGTATCGTCTGAACTCAGGAGGAATGATAACAGGCTTTGAGCAATGGAGCACATCAAAATTAAT
>CAZIAU010000036.1:0-11394 GCA_964536755.1 uncultured Bacteroides sp.
TTACCACTTCCAATCCCCCCTGTTATCCCAACCTGGTACATTATCTTCGCGACTTGAGAAACTCAACACTTCTGGGATAATATTCGTAACTGAGCAGATATATTGGAATATTCTGGATCTCCACATCAAGTGTATTTGTTTTTTCATCCAGGTCATTAAAATCGACCACAGCCCTGAATGGATTACTATCGATCCGGTCATACTTGCTCAGGCCAACCCTGCATGTGAGTTTAACACGTGAGGGAAAAGTCTGAATTTTCAGACTGTCTGGCAGGTTCATCACTTCAATGGGAACTGTCAGCTGCACTTCGGTAAAACGTTCGAGTTCAATTGTGCAATCTACTCTTGACCTTGAATATTCAAGGCCCCCGTATTTCTTTAACCTGACCTTATCACTGAAATTTCGAGACAACTGACCCAGGTTGCTTTTAACCGTATTTACAAAAGTCAGTGTATCAAGGATAAGATCCGGACCTGTTACCTCAACTGAATCGGGTTCGAGCACTATGCCATCTTTGATGGTAAACTGCTTGTCAATCTCATAGACGAAATCGGGCCGGATCTTTACCATCCGTTTTATTTTCCTGGCGAACTGAAAATGAAGTGTATCCGGTTTGATCTCCAGCAGCTGCAATTCAGGCGGCAGTTGCCGGGACACCTGTTCGGTAAGGTACCGTGTCAAAATATAGGCCCGGGAACTGTCCTGTCCCGGCCTGTTCAGCGTAAATGCTGAAACTTTGAAACTGATCGGAACAGGCTTCCTGAATGTTTTATACCTCAAAATAGCATATCCATGGGCATTTATGCGAAGATCAAGGTGTCCGGGTAATTCACCCACAAAAATCCTGTCCTCAGGAAAATCAGTGTACACCAGGGGGTACTCTATCACGGAGGTGTAACTCTTTCCCAGGGCATTAAGCAACCAGATGAATACAGAAACCATCAGGAAAACGGAAAAAATAAGGATCCGTTTTCTGAATTGCAGCTTCTGTCCCTCTGGAACCCTGGGCCACCCATGTAGAAAACCCTTTTCCAAAACAGATGTTTTTACATAGTTATTTTTTAGCAACAGCCTGATCTGAAAAATCTGCTGTAACTGCTGCTTTATCAACCTTTACCAGCACGTTATCAGCGATTTCCAGGGTTACTGTTTTATCCTTTACATCAGTTACTTTACCATAAATACCGCCGGTTGTAGCTACCTTATCACCCTTTTTTAAAGAATTCCTGAAATTGGTGGCCTCCTTCTGCTTTTTAACCTGGGGTCGAATCATAAAGAAATAGAAAACCACAATAATAAGAAGCAAAAAAATCAGTGATTGCATTCCTGCTCCACCAGCACCGGGAGCCGGTGCGCTTAAAATCTGAAATAATAAATTCATGTTCTGTCTAATTATTTAACTGTTTACTTTATTTACAAAGGCCGTTATAGTCAGCCTTATTGTTGAATTGCCTGCATTTGACCTGACTGTAATAACTTTTCGTTGAGAACCCGACCTGCCTGCTGTATCAAATACCACCTGAAGGGCCTCCTTCTCTCCGGGCCTCAGAGGTTCTCTCTTCCATTCAGGTATAGTGCAACCACACGATGACTCCACTGAATTTATTACCAGGTCATCCTTCCCGCTGTTCTCGTAACTGAAATAGTAAACTACCTTTTCCCCTTCAATGATTGTTCCAAAATCATGACTCAATGTGTCAAATGATATAAAAGCCTCTGTTGAAGGGTGCTGGGAGATATTTATATCCGGAGGCGGAGGTGGCTTCTGCCTGCCATTCTGTCCACTGCAACTGAATAAAACCAGCATTATCAGTAAACCCGGTTCAAAGAATCTAATCCAGTATATTTCAGTCATTTTCACCAATCAGTCCCCTCCCCTTTTTCTCAATTTTCTTTTCTTCTTTAAGTTGCATAACAACCTTATCAATGACCCCGTTTATGAACACATTGCTTTTACTGGTACTGTAATATTTTGAGATCTCAAGGTACTCATTCAGGGTAACTTTTGTCGGAATAGAGGGAAATGCCACCAGTTCTGCAATGGCTATCTGCATAATAAGAACATCCATAAATGCGATCCTGTCCATATCCCAGTTCCTGGTATTTTGTTTAATATATTCCACATATTCGTCCCTGTGCAGAATAGCCTGTCTGAACAGCTCCACCACATAATCCCTGTCTTCATCATTTTTATAGAGCTCCATAAGAGGCTTTTCAATCCCATCATCTTCCCTGAACTTCTTTAAGGTTTTCACAATCATGTTTGTAATAAACTCCAGGTCATCATTCCAGTAAATACTCTGGTCCTCCATGATGGATGCCAATGATTCATTGGGATAGATTATATGGGTATATATATGTGTGACCATCTTTTTATCTTCTGCATAACCGTTGATTTCAGCAGACATATACTTCTCATACTCCTCACCCTCCAGAATCTTATTATAAATCTCCCTGATTAATTCCGGATAATTAGCCCAGTTCAGTTTGTGTTGTTCCACAAACTTTAAAAGCTGATCGTTGTTGCGAATCTGCCAGATTAGCCGATTATCTGTAAAGCGGGTGTTCGGATGCAGGTCTTCATGGGTGGGAATGCGCTTGTTCATGGCAATCTCCATCCTCGATTCCGCATAAAGGATCACATCTATTATCAGAAGAAGGAGATAGTGATAAAGTTCATATGCCTTGTTGATATTGAAATGGAGCTCCTTTTCAGAGCGCCCCATATCCTCCCCGCCTGTCTTGTAATAAGCATACAGAGTTTGCAGTGCTTTAATGCGTAATTGTCTCCTGCTGATCATTTGTTAAAGAACCGGAAATCTCAATTATAACGATGCAAATTTACATTAAATTTTAATCTATGAAACACCAGATGTACAGCAACTTTAGTATCTGTCTAAAATGAGTAAAATTTGAATATGTTTAAAATATTTTACACTTTTGATGATAAACTAAGAAAACCCTAACTAAATCTGATGTAATGATTGATGAAGGAAATGTTAAATCTGACGAGCAGGCAAACGAGGCAGCAGGACGGGAAGAGATCCATTCTAAAGCTGTTAGGGCCGGGAAAAGGACCTACTTTTTTGATGTGAAGGCAACACGCCGGAACGATTATTATCTGACTATCACAGAAAGCAAAAAGAGGTTCAACCGTGATGGAAAGTTTTTCTATGAAAAACACAAACTCTTTCTTTATAAGGAAGATTTTGATAAATTCTCGGAAAGCCTGGTTGAAATCATTGAGTATATTCGTGAAGCTAATCCTCAACCGATTGATCCCGAGGAGTTTAACGAATCAAGGGTTCCTGAAGATACCAATCGGGCAGAAACTGCTGAAAATGATCAGTCAGACGAAAAGTCAGTGATTGATGAAGAAAAGGACTTCACAAGTGTTGAATTTGAAGACCTGGGCGAAGAGAATACTTAATTATTTTCCGGTTTACGTTCTAGAAACTCTTTTATCTCTCCAAATGAGAGTGTTTTAACATTGGTGACAATGAAATCATCATCAAGGAAATTCCCGTATTGATTACATTCATTAATAGCTTGCCGAAACACCATATTAAGTGAAAAATTCATTGGAAGCAGTAACAGGATGGTAGCCAGGTATCCTGAGTATTTTATTTCTTCCACCTCCGCATCAAATTTAGAGAGTATGTAGTCAAATTCATTCTTTATAACCTTTTTATGAGTAGCGGAGAGTGCCAGCTGGTTTCGTGACATAAGAACCACAAAATACCGGAGTTTTTGTTCCTTCCCGCCCAGTCCGGTGGATATAAAAACCTGGTTCTCATCCAGAAGTCTGGTTTCCAAATGCATACGGCTCTCATTCAATGCCAGAAGGGCCCAATCCCTTAGTTCTTCATCGGCAATATCGACGTAAGATTCGATAGCCCTGTAACACCTCACATCTTCAATTGTAGCGATCCTGGCCAATATCTCTTTTTTAACATCCACCGAGTATCCGGGCTCCCCGAGATACTGCATACGATCCATAGCCCAGGATTCATCCAGCTCTAACCTGGCTTTCCTGGAGAATTCATAATATTCCACCTGCAGATCAATATTTATCTGCTCCTCGAGTATTTTCAGATTTCCCTGTTTGCCCCCGAGAATCTCCTGGATCTTCTCATACAGATTTTCATTTTCATCCATCGGTCCGGCTTCATATCTATTAAATGTACAATTTTTTATTAATTTTCGGAAAAGAATACCCATGCAGGAAGTAAACGGTATCGGACATAAGGTGGAAAATGCTTCCATGGGTTTCACCATCTCCATCGAGAACGTCCTGCAGGTGGGTTTTAATCTTTTCAGAAAATCACCGGGAATTTTCATCATCTACAGTATTGTGGCTGTCGTGGCCATCTCCAATCCTTTAAGCGGACTGCTGCTGGGTGGTCCTGTTGTAGCAGGTTATTATATTGTGGCACAGATGATAAGGATGGATAAAAGAGTTGAATTATCAGACTTCTTCAGAAGCTTTGATAAGTTTATTCCCCTGCTGCTGGTGAATCTGCTGATAACTCTGGTTGTTTTTACCGGTCTTATTCTTTTTATTATACCGGGTATCTATTTTGCAATCAGCTATATATTTGCCCATCTTTTTGTATGGTTTTACAATGTGAACCCTTCTGAAGCTGTCAGATTGAGCAGGAAGACAGTATCAGGTAATTTCAGTCAGGTACTTTTGCTTTTTCTGGTGCTGGCCGGCATTAATGTTCTGGGAGGGCTTGCTTTCGGTGTTGGAATATTACTTACTCTTCCATTTACTTATTGTGTAATATATGTGGCATTTGACGATATTATTGGAATTCCTAAATAGAAAGCAATGGACTATGCTCTGGCCATCCTGGGAACGCTTCTTGTACTTGTAGGCTTTATAGGCAGCATTTTGCCCATTATTCCGGGACCACCAATCAGCTGGGCAGGTTATCTGCTGTTGAAATGGACCCCTTTTATTGAGGATCATGCTGAAGGATATGACCTGTTATTGTGGATCCTGCTCTTTTTTGTTATTCTGGTCACCGTACTCGATTATGTGGTTCCAATACTGGGGACCAAAAAATATGGCGGATCCAAAAGAGGTGTCTGGGGTGCCACCATCGGGGTTGTGGTCGGACTGTTTTTCGGACCGCCCGGAATAATCGTCGGGCCCTTCCTGGGTGCATATATAGGTGAAATCACGACCGGGAAAAAAGATCGGGAGGCCCTTAGGGCAGCCTGGGGATCTTTTGTCGGATTTCTGTTTGGCGTAGGTATGAAGCTGATGACCTGCGGTGCTATATTGTTCTTCTTTGTCAGGTATCTGTTTTTTTAATAAACTCGCTGCGCGAGTTTATTAGTTAGTGGTTTCTGGTTAGTGGTTAGGGAACCCTAACATCCTAATTACCAACAACTAACTATTAATAAAACCTCTGATCGTTAATTTGTTCTGGAGACCTGGAACTTAATCATGATCATGATATTTCTCATTGATCATCCTGCAATTTCGAGAGTACAGTTTCCCTGTATTTCTTGCCAATGACAAGTACTTTATCCCCTATCTGTACCGAGGTATTCGTGAAAGAATCTGTTTTATCAATATTTATAATATAGCTACGGTGTATCCTCAGGAATTTACCCGGTGGCAGTTTTTTTTCCATTCCCACCAGTCTTTCATAGCAATCAAACTTGTTGCCGGATATATGAATCCTGATGAAATCATCCATGCTTTCGATATAACATATATCATGGAACAGGACCTTGTGAAATTTCTTATCTGCTTTGATAATGATGTGCCCCTCATCCCCATCCGGGTTCCTGTCCGGGTGCTGGCGTTCTGGTGCCACCTCCCGGTGATATTTGTTAACTGCCTTCAACAGACGATCCAGTGAAATCGGTTTCAGCAGGTAATCCACGACTTCCATATTAAAAGCCTCCGGAGCATAGTCACGGTGTGCGGTTGTAATTATAATTTTTGGGGGATCCGGCAGGGAAGAAAGCAATTCGAAGCCCGACAGGACCGGCATTTCTATGTCCAGGAAAATCAGGTTGATCCGGTTTTCGCTAAGATAACCTGCAGCTTTGATGGGATTTGTGAATGTAGCCTTCACCTCGAAGTCCTCTAACTGTCGCAGGTGGTTTTGAATGACTTCAATGGCCACGGGCTCGTCATCAATTATGATGCAAGTATTTTTCATGGCAGTTCTTCAGGATTTCTTGAATCCAACTCCAGGGTAAGATCCACAATATATCGGTTATTCTCTATTCTGCTGTTCATCTCGTGTTTATTCGGATATAGCAAAGCCAGGCGTTCATTTAAATTATTCAGTCCAATACCAGTGCTTCTTCCAGGCTTTTCATTTTTCCTGTAATTGTTGATGGTATGTAAATAAAACCTGCCTGTTTCCAGTGAGGCTTCAATCCGGATCTCCGGATGGGTATCCTGGAGATACCTGGTATGTTTAAAACAATTTTCGACAATGGGGAGCAACAGCAATGGGGCAATTTCATATTCTTCATCCTTATCCGGCCAGCTAACCCTCAGTGATAGGCCTTCAGGGAATCTCTGCGTTTCGATTTCAATGTAATTTTTAAGGAAATCAATCTCGTTTTTGAGTATGGTTCTTTCAGAATTGCACTGGTAAAGCATATAGTCCAGCATATTGGAAAGGTTCAGTACCAGGTCAGGGGTTTTGGCTGACTGTTCCAGGGACAGGCCGTAGATAGTATTCAGGGAGTTAAACAGCATATGGGGATGCAACTGGTTATGCAGGAGCTTCAGTCGGGTTTTATTAAGTGACAGCTCAGTCTCTATCTGTTTTTTGCTGAGCTCAAAGGTAGTGCGCTGTTGTTTCAGGGTTTCCCTGGTAAAATGTATGGCCACCCCAAGGATGATCACCAGATACAAGCCTGCTGTGAGCATTTTAAAATCAAAGGAAGCCGGCGGTAGGTTCCCGTAATTGAAATGGTAAAGAGTAATAAAAGCAAATATGGTGATCAGGGCATTCAGCCAGGCAGAAACCACCAGGCAGGCTATCAGCATATAGACAAAGTACCCGGTGCGGTCCTTAAACAGAAATTTAGGTACCAGCCAGTAATTGATCAGGTAGGTTGTGGTAATAATTACCGGCAACTGGAAACAGACATAAAGGAAGGTATGGAGGTACTGCCTGGAGAAATGACCAAAGAAATAGCTAAGGAAAACGACCGCGGCTGTCCAGAATATTGCATGCAGTGCCCAGTTATATCGGGTGTTCCATTTTATCATTACAGCAAATTTAGAGAATTAAGGATAGTGCTCAAAAAAACTCCCCGAACGGATCGATTTATCCCCTGAATGGCATAATAAAGTTGAAACAGTCAGGTATTTGGTCTACGGGGGAAAAATCAAGCCTTCCGGGGAATATTTTTCATTTTGCTTTTCTATGCCCGTAATATTGCCTGTAATTACTAATTTAAATGTTTGAAATCATGAAAGAATTTTTAATTACCGGTGGTCCTGTAGGAATGCCTATTATTCTCATTCTAGGGATTATTATTTTACTGGTCAGTATCCTGGCTACAGCCCGCAGGTTCATGCACCAGGAATATTCCCTGCTGGATGAAAAGCTGATGCTCTCTATTAAATATCTGGGAGGTATTGCCTGCCTGACCGGACTGACCTTCCAGACATGGGGATTATACCGTGCTTTCCAGGCCATACAGGCTGCTTCGGATATTTCTGCAATAGTAGTTATGAGGGGAGTATTCGTGTCATTCTACTCTACCTTCTTTGGACTGGGAGTATTCCTTGTATCAATGATTATCTGGTATATTTTAAAAGTTACGGCTGGTAATAAGGAGAAATAACTCCAGCCTGAGAGTCAGCTGTAAATTCCTTCGAAATTCATGCATTGACGGGCCAATAACTACTAACTACTAACCAAAGCGATTTTTAGCCACCGAGGGTGGCTACCAAAATCGCTTTAATTGTATGCATCCGGTTCTCTGCCTGGTCAAACACAATGGAATGTGCCGATTCAAAAATCTCTTCTGTGACTTCCATGGCGTCCAGGCCGAACTTCTGGAATATTTCTTCTCCGACCCTGGTTTCCCTGTTGTGAAACGCCGGCAGGCAATGAAGAAATTTCACCTCCGGGTTTCCTGTCATGCCAATCACTTTATTGTTCACCTGGTACTCTTTTAATAATCCGATACGTTGTTCCCAAACCTCCTTTGGCTCACCCATTGACACCCACACATCAGTATAGAGAAAATCGGCATCCTTTACTGCTTTTGCAACATCATCGGTTAAGGTAATCCTCCCTCCTGTTTCACCGGCAATTTCCCGGCACCTTTTAACAAGCGATTCCTCCGGTTGCACAGAACCCGGAGCAGCAGCCCTGAAATCCATTCCAACTTTGGATGCTCCGACCATCAAGGAATTCCCCACATTGTTCCTCGCATCGCCGAGATAACAAAATTTCATTTGATTCAGGGGTTTTTCAGAGTGTTCCAGCATGGTCATGAAGTCAGCCAGCACCTGTGTAGGATGAAATTCATCGGTAAGCCCGTTCCATACCGGAACACCGGAATACCGGGCAAGTACCTCAACAATAGACTGACCGAACCCCCTGTATTCAATGCCATCATACATACGCCCAAGCACCCTTGCCGTATCTTTCATTGACTCCTTATGTCCGATCTGCGATCCTGATGGACCCAGGTAAGTTACTCCTGCACCCTGATCACGAGCGGCTCCTTCAAACGCGCATCGTGTCCTGGTGGATGATTTTTCGAAGATAAGAGCAATGTTCCTGCCGGTTAACTGTTGCCTCTCCCCGCCCGACTGTTTTGCCTTCTTCAGTGTAAAAGCGAGATCCAGGAGGAACATTATCTCTTCAGTAGAATAATCCAATAATGTAAGAAAATGCCGGCCTCTAAGATTGTCTGCCATAATCATGAAAGTTGCTGATTAGCCTGACAAAATTAGCATAAATTGTTATTTATCATATTCCATGGTAATTTTGGTACCATACCGCTTATCCTCCAGCCTGAAAGCGTCAGTGATAACACTCTTTTCGCCTCCATTCTTTATAAACTGCAGACAGGCCCTTATCTTGGGAGCCATATCCCCTTCACCAAACATGCCAGCCTCCAGGTATTTCATGGTATCTTTATAGTTTAGAAATTCTTTCACTTCCTGCCGGGGAGTATTGAAATTAATATAGACGTAAGGGACATCGGTAAGAATGTAGAATTCTTCGGCACCTATTCGTGTTCCAAGCAATGCCGAGGCCAGATCCTTATCGATGACTGATTCCGAGGGCCGCAGGCGACCTTCCGAATCCCTGTATACCGGGACCCCTCCTCCACCGGAGGCAATCACAATGTTACCCTGTCTTGCCAGGTTCTCTACCACCCTTTCATTGATGATCTCAATGGGTACCGGGGAAGGAACCACTCTCCGGAACCCTTCCACTCTCTTTTTTTCCTCCTTAAAGATCCAATTCTTTTCAGCGGTAATCCGGTTTGCCTCTTCCTTTCCATATATTTTGCCGACCCGTTTGGACGGCGTCTCAAATGCCGGATCATCCTCTTTTACGAGGGCCATGGTTACCAGGGTTACCACCTCCCTGTGGATGGCGTGTTTATGTAGCACATTTCTGAACATACGTTCAATCATATATCCGATCCCGCCCTGGGAGTCTGCAACACATATATCCAGTGGCATTTGGGGAATCTTATAAACGCTTTCTCCCGCATCATTCCGAAGAAGGATATTCCCCACCTGAGGTCCGTTGCCGTGTGTAATGACAAGGTCATAGCCCTCCCTGACCAGATGTATGAGATTTTCCAGGGTATTGGTTGTGTTCTCCTCCTGTTCATCTATGCTACCCACCTGGTTATCCCGCAACAATGCATTACCACCCAATGCAATAACTGCCAGCTTTTTCATCACGGATAATTTCTGTTTGGCCATACAAATTAAGTAATTCCGGAACCATCAATTCCTTTATGGAACAGTTTATAAAACATGAAAGGAATTACAGGCATCTTGCCATTTGGCTAATAATTTTTCTATTTTTGAAGAAATTCGTTCCCTTATCGTGTCCCTGAGCCGTTTTTTCATTACCCTGGTTATATCTTTACTGATTGTCAGCAGTTGTCGCAGGAGTGTTAAGCTTCCGGAAACCATTGAAGCCAACTATATCAGATATGATATAGAATACCTGGAAAAGAAAGCAGGTGACATTCCAACCAGAATTCTCCCTGCACAAATGGATGCCTATTATACTGATTACTATATTCTTACCAGAATAGAAGGATTCTTTAACCAGTTTTCACTGATACAGATAGCCAATTTAAGACAAAGGAAAGTCACCACGTTACTGAATTTTTTCGGAAATAAAGTCTATTACACCGGATCACGCGGGGAATTACCGGCTGGAATAGTCCAGCCGGAGAAACTGGACATACAATTTACGGGGGAATATTCACTGATCGGCGGATTGAATTCTGAAAGAATAAATATCGATACAGGAATTGAAGTGTACAGTATATATTGCACCCGGGAATTTCAGATCAGCAGGCCTAATATAACTACTCCCTATCATTCAGTTGAATACCCCCTGTCCGATTTTCGCATACAGTTAAGTTTACTGAAAATGCACCTTTCGTGTTCCGATTTCGAAACAAAACCTGTTGAATCTGAAATATTTACCATTCCAGCAGATTACCGGCAGGTTTCCCGTCCCGCAATGGAACAGATTATTAACAATCTGTTTACAAAAGAATAGACGTCAAACGTTCGTTATTATTACCTTAGAACGTTTATAGTAACCCGGGAATATGGCCAAAAAGAAGCAAAAAAAAGGATTTGTATATGCACTGAGCTCAATCGTTTCTTTTTTAAAAGATGACCGGTTTCGCTATGCCCTTGGTATTGTTTTCCTGCTGGCCGCAGTTTTTATGATCCTGTCATTCATCTCTTACCTGATCAACTGGAGAACTGACCAGGATTTTGAATGGGCAAAAGTTTTTTCCACACAGGAGATCCGGGTCGAAAACCAGGGAGGGAAAGTGGGAGCCTGGATATCAGATCTTTTCATTAACCGTTGGTTTGGTCTTGCAAGCTTTCTATTCCCCGGCATACTGATCATCTGGGCTATGTCACTCTATAATATCAGAGTGTTAAAGACCTGGAAATCTGTAAGGAACAGTCTTCTGCTCATTATACTTCTTTCTGTCTCCCTGGGACTCATATTCGGTGATGCAGACGGAATGTTCGGTAGCGGACCAGGGGGGCAGCATGGTTATTTTCTGAGTAACTGGCTGCTGGCCAGCATAGGTTATTTCGGAACGATCTTTCTTTTACTTATCTGTTATATCGCATTGATTCTGTTTTCTACCAGGTTCCTGGATTG
>CAZIAU010000036.1:11404-12222 GCA_964536755.1 uncultured Bacteroides sp.
GTGAAAGTGCTTGATACACAATTCTGGAAAAAAGGTAAAGAAGAACCTGAAGAATCTTTTATAGTATCGTCAGATAAATCTCATGAACCAGATACAGACATTGTCGATTCGAAGGAAAGGAACAAAGATGATTCAACCGCCGCGCCGAAAGAGGAAGAATTCCCTGCCAGGGATGATATTGAAATGACTGTGGAAGATGTATCGGGAAATAACCCTGACGATTTCAACCCGGATGAGGGAGCCCTGGGAGAGTACGATCCAACACTGGACCTGCCCAAGTTCAAGTATCCGCCGTTAAGCCTTCTGAATGAATATGACCAGGGAGATACAACGGTTACCAATGAAGAGCTGATCTCCAATAAAAACCGGATTGTTGAAACCCTGGGTAATTATAACATTAAAATTGATAAGATTAAGGCCACTATCGGTCCTACAGTTACACTGTATGAAATTGTCCCCGCACCGGGGATACGTATATCCAAGATTAAAAGCCTGGAGGATGATATCGCACTGAGTCTTTCTGCTCTCGGCATTCGAATTATAGCTCCAATACCGGGCAAAGGCACCATCGGTATTGAAGTACCAAATCAGAATCCAAGGATAGTTTCCATGAAATCGATCCTGGCATCAAAGAAATTTCAGGATTCTGAAATGGAGCTTGCCATTGCACTTGGGAAGACAATCTCAAATGAGACTTTCGTTTTCGACCTTGCCAGGATGCCCCACCTTTTGGTGGCCGGTGCAACAGGACAGGGTAAATCAGTAGGGCTGAATGCTATAATCTCTTCCCTTCTGTATAAGAAACACCCTGCTCAGCT
>CAZIAU010000037.1:0-12211 GCA_964536755.1 uncultured Bacteroides sp.
TCCTTATCCACCTGCCATTCAGTTTGAAAGGAATTCAGACAACAGCTATTCCAAGCATGGTACCAGGATTCGTTGTGTGTACCTGGTGAATGCATATACAGGCATCAATATAGGCATCATTAATACAGCTATACCCATTGTCTGCCACATTTACGGTTCGCCTCTAAAGACAGGTATACGTATTAATGAATGTACCGATGTGAGCCGTATATACGACATACATCTCTCCCCTGACTACTGGACCTCATCGGGCCTGTCAGGATCACCCCCGGCAGATGGGGCTCATTCAGCTTTTATCTACCAGGAAGGAACCGGGGTGGAATATATCCGCAGCGATAACGGGTTCAATGGATTCTGGTATATCTCCGGTTATAATACAGGCATGTCAATAAACAGTAATTATTCAGGAGGGCCCTTTTACGGGCTGGAAATTACGGGTTGCAGGGATGCCCTTCTCCTGAGCACACTCAACCAGGTTCCTGCCTGTTTTTCACGCTGCATATTTGAAGGGGAAGAAGCATCCCTGGTGATGGATGAATTAACAGGAGCCGCTCAATTCTTCCAGACACGATTCAAAAGTGCTTCCTATGCTGTTAAACCTGCCGTTCCCGGAAGCTACACTGCATCACAGGTTAGTTTCCAGAATTGCATCTTTGAAGCGCCGGTCCGACTGAACGGGCTGATGTCGTCGGTGGCTAATTCAACTTTTCAGTTTCAGGGGGATCATGTTATTCTGGAAGAGGAGTGCAGGAATGCGCTCCTGATGGATAATACATACCAGGGAGGGCGAACTATCCTGAATAAGATGACCGATAAAGAGAGGGGGCTCATACGGGATACCTCGAAAACTTACCTTGCGGCAAAAACTTTTAATTATGAACCCTTTTTCTCTCATGCTCCGACACGAGCCTTTCTCTACCTGGCCACTGAATTCGACGGAGTCGTGGAGGGAGATGGCAAGGATGATGGTCCCGGGCTGCAACTAGCACTGGATAAGGCAAAACAGGATGGAGGAGGAATAGTGTATCTTCCTGCAGGTCTCTATAATCTCAACAGTGCAATTACGGTGCCTGAAAATGTTGAACTGAGAGGGGCACTCGATATTCCGCATCATTCCAAATTCCTGGTAACTAAAGAGCTGGTTCATAAATTCGGATCTCTGATATATGTTGATCATGACCGTGGCAACGCATCAGGATCAACCATAACTATTTCAGCAAATGCCGGAGTCAGGGGAATTTCGGTGTACTATCCCGGGCAGAATTTTTACCAGACAGGTATTGCCGTACCCTTTCCCTGGCTGTTTGGCCTGAACGGAGAGAACATATACATCAAGAACATCTGTGCTGTGAATCCCTATCAGTTTATCGATGTGGCGTCGGTAAAATGTGATAATCACTATATCGAAAATATATTGGCCTTTACCCTGAATGAAGGGATCAGGGTCGGGAAAGGATCCACAGGCGGAAGGATCAGGAATGTACATTATAATAACCATCTGCTTGGCCAGTCCTATTTTCCCACCGATGCTGAAAAGCTCGGGACCTGGACCCATGCCCACATGGACCTTTTCAGGTTCGGGAACGTGGTTGACCAGGAACTTTTGTTCTGTTTCGGAAGGCTCTGCCGTGCAGGTATTGTTCTTGAGGAGGAATCGGGTATGGGACCAAATGGATTGTCGATAGGTTTCGGTGTTGAGGATATTACCGAGGGTGCATGTCTGGAGGTTGAAGCCAATAACGGATTCGAATTTATCAGCACATCACTGTTGTCTGAAAACAATACAGTAAATTTTGATACTTCAGATACTCTTCTTCTGTTTAATTCCAGGACCAAACAGAGCAGGTATTTTATTAAGTCATCGGAACAGTCCGGCCGGCTTGTTTTCACGCAGGTTCTGCACAGGGGAGATAATACGGTCATAGATTATGGTCCGGGTGACTTTGAAATTGTAAATGCTCTCTTTTTTAACGGGTTAAGTATTGAGGCCAATAACCCGGAAATACCTCTTTTACTGTACGGCGGATTCATGAGAAGCGGGATTCTGACCTTGAACATGGGTGAGTCAGAGCTATTCTGGGATTATCTTCCGGATCGGCTGCAGGCCGGTCCGGGGATTAAGTTTAATCCGGATCTCTTTCTTTTCCCCGGCGATGTAACCATTAATTCCACAGGCGAGGATAACATTAAAAGAGAGCGGAAGATCACTATTTATCCCAACCCTGCGGGGGAAGTTCTACATCTGGAATGGGAAACCTGGGATGAAGTACGCATAAAGATTTATAACTTTGGAGGGAGAATGGTTTATTCAGGTATTCACAGGGGGACGGGGATCTCAATACCTGCGGGGGAGATTGGAATCCCCGGTATTTATCATGTAAAAGTATCCGGGGTGTCCTGGGAAGAGGGAATGACCGTCACCCTGCTTTAAGCAGTAATATTAACCTAAACAGGAAGACAATATGAAATACAGGAAGTTAGGCAGGACAAACTGGGATGTAAGTGAAATTGGTTACGGCATGTGGGGAATGGGTGGATGGACAGGTTCGGATGACCGGGAATCAATGAGCTCTCTTCAGCATGCGGTGGACGCTGGCTGTAATTTCTTTGACACAGCCTGGGGCTACGGTGCGGGAAAAAGTGAAGGTTTGCTTGGTGAATTGATCAGGTCAAACAGGGACAAAAAAATATATACTGCTACGAAGATACCTCCGAAAAACTTTAAATGGCCCAGCAGAAGGGAATATTCCCTGGAGGATTGCTTTCCACCGGACCATATCCAGAAATATGTGGAAAAGAGCCTGGTTAATGCGGGCCTGGATTCATTTGACCTGATGCAGTTTCATACCTGGGAAGATCTGTGGCTGCGGGATGATCGGTGGGTAGTGAAAATGACGGACCTGAAATCGCAGGGGCTTATTCATGCTATTGGGATTAGTATCAACAGGTGGGAGCCGTGGAATGGGGTTAAGGCAGTAAAAAGTGGTATAATCGATGCGGTCCAGGTGATCTATAACATCTTTGACCAGAATCCGAAAGATGAACTTTTCCCTGAATGCAGGGAGCATAACGTGGGTGTAATTGCCCGTGTTCCTTTTGATGAAGGGTCATTGACCGGCTTGCTGACCAAAGAAACAGCCTGGCCCGCAGGTGACTGGAGGAATACCTATTTCGTTCCTGAAAACCTGATATCGAGCGTAGAACATGCTGATGCCCTGAAACCCCTGGTTCCTGAAGGGATGACCATGGCTGAAATGGCATTACGGTTTATCCTCGGCGAATCAACGGTCAGCACCATCATACCGGGAATGCGCAAAATAAAGCATGCTGAAATGAATGTTGCCTGCAGCGATGCCGGTCCCCTGGATCAATCCCTGATGACGGAGCTGGAAATGCACCGGTGGGACAGGGAACCAACAGAGTGGTCACAGTGAAAGACCGCTAATAAAAAGGGCCTGTAACCGTTCCGTGGGAGTTATTCAATCAGGTTATCCGGGACAGTTACCTGCTTCCCCTGGACCTTTATTTGCTTTACAATGCTGATCTCTTTGTCTATCTGTCCATTCAGGGCAGCGTTCCCGGTATGTTTAAATTCGCCGAAAGGCCTTCCAATCCTGTTAATCTCTTCGGTAAGCAGCTTTTTCATTGTTTCCAGCTGACTGTTGTAGCCGGGATCGTAGGCTAGATTATTCATTTCACCCGGATCTGTTTTCAGATCATAGAGCTGGTCCTCATCCCAGAATCCGGGATGATCAGCACCCCTTATCCCGATCCCCAGTCGTTGAAGCGGGGCCATCAATTTGGGCAGGTTTTCATAACCGGTACTTTTGATCCTCTTGATTTGCTGTTCAGGATAGCGCATGGCAATATATTTCCAGTCTTCTGTCATTAAGGCCCTTGCATTCCCAAGTTCGAAATATAGATGCTTTCTCCAGTTCTCCGTTTTCCCATCTTGGAAAAGAGGAACAAGACTTCGGCCATCCAGCTTATAATTTTCCGGTATTGTTCCCTGTGAAAGTTCAAAATAGGTTGGTGCAAGATCAATGTTCTGAACAAGGGCATCAGATTCTATTCCTGCGGGGATCCCATCCGGCCATCTCATGAGCAGGGGGATCTGGGTCCCGTCAATACCAAAAAGGCTGGCTTTATCCGTGCTGCCATGGTCCGGTGCAAAGATCAGCAGAGTATTGTCAGCGATTCCCAGTTCCTCGAGTTTATCCAGGATGTCACCTATCATGGCATCAATCCAGGCATATCCCCATTGGCCCGACTCCGGGTCAAATCCAAGTTCGATAAGTCTGTTTTTCAGCTTCTGCCTGTTAATCATTACTTCAGGCGGGGCCTTTATTTCACCGGCCCCCGTATAATCGGGATAATTAAAAGATTGGACCCACTGGTTATCGGGCCCGTGCAAAAGGGTGGGGCAGCATTGCAGGAAAAAAGGTTTATCCCGGTTCTCCTCCAGGAACTCCAGAACTGCAGATGTATTCCATTCCGGGTTGTGGGCAGCATAAGGCCGGACAAGATTCCCTTCATAGATATTTTTTGCCCAGTCGAACCCTATGTATTTAAGATATTTTCTTCCCCAGGCTTCGTTATGGGCAAAGATTCGCGAAATTTCCGGACTGGGTTTTACATCCCGGGCATTTCCCTCCGTGAATCCTTCAATAAAAGCATCGTTACCTTCATACATTTCAGGCTGGTCCGGTTTTGACATCAGGTGGTACTTTCCGGTAAAGCCCGTTACATACCCTGCCCGGTTCAGTACCTTTGCAACATTCATCCTGTCCTTCTCCAGGGCCACATTGAACCCGGGAAATCCCTGGCCATCCGTATCAACTTCTTTCTCATAAAGCTTACTGTATGAATTTCCGGCATAGCGGCCGGTAAGAAAACTGTAGCGTGAGGGCGTACAAACTGTACTGCTGACATATGCACTGTTAAATCTGATTCCTTCCCTGGCAAGCCTCTCCATATTGGGTGTATATACCTTCCCCCCGTAAGCAGATATTTCATCCATGTCCTGATCATCAATGAGGATGATAAGGATATTGGGCCTGTCGTTATTATTTCTCTGATTTTTGCAGGAAACCGGGATGCAAAGCAAAAGGCATAGAATCCCGTAAACCAGGATTATTCCGCTATTTTTTTTCATAAGTAACTATCAAAAGCATGTCTCAGGAAAAATTTGAGGCCATACCTGATGATATGGCCTCTATTTTTCAAATTATTCCATCTCAGGAATGCTATTTACTCAAATAGAATTTCTTCGTTACGACTCCGGAATATCCCGTTAATCTGAGAATATAAACGCCGCCTTGCATGCCACTGGCATCCAGGTTCACAACGTTTGAGTTTACGCTTCTGCCGATGTACTCTTTACCAAGTACATCGAATACACGGATATCATCGAAATCGGCTGTGTTTCGAACAATGATCTCATCGCGGAAGGCGGAAACCGATACAAGTTTCTGGAGATCCTCGTTAATATCGGACGATCCGCTTCCTTCACCCAGTTGAAAAGCGAGGGGGTAAGAGACCATATCATTGACCACATCAACCAGATAAAGGTTACAGTCCATGTCACCCATCAGATTGGTGATCACAAGGGTATCGTTACCACCATCAACATTTAAAGTGTCAGCGTTACCAAACGCTATTGCCAGGTCTATTGCGTTTCTGTCACCAGTCACAGTGGCAGGTACCAGCGCAACATATCCTTCCCTGGTGGTATTTACGAATATGGTGTCACCCGTTACCCCCTGGGTTTTATCTGCTGAAAACGCCTTAACTATAGCTATGGGTGCGGTGATCCGGCTGTTCCCTGCCGCATCCATTGTAATTAGCTGAATGGTATCGGGAGTGTTAAACAGGGTCAGATCCACCGGATAAGAATCTGTAGAGGTCATTGGTATCTTACCAATGTTGGCAGTTTCTGCTTCCTCAATGGCAGTTCCGGGGGGAACAAGGTAGAGGATTCCATTTTCGGATAGAGAAAGTGTGCACTCATCCATGTCATCATAACGGGTCTTGTAAACTTCCACCACCGGTGCATATTTATCGGCTTGTTCACCCTGGTACATGAAAGTAACTTCACCCCAGAAGGCTGCTCCGCTGCCTGTGACATCCACATCATGACCGGTAGTGGGACCAATGTTTGTATATTCAAAAACAACCGGTCCGGATAATGAAAACTCATCTGTGGTTTCTATCCAGTCAGACGCCGTGGGCCATTTCTCATCTAATTCCTTAACATAAAGTGAATCGGTCAGTACATCACAATAAACGGCATTTTCCATATCAGTCGTGTTTCCTGCGCCAGAGCCCGGATGGATCCTGGTCCAGGGATAGACCGGATCCATTGTTGCCTTGTCATAGAAACGGATCCAGAAACCGTGTCCGCTTTTGACTGCACCCCATCCCCGTATCACAACTTTATAGTTACCCTGGGCAAAATCACATGTGTAGCGGTACCATCCGGCTGTTCCATCTGCCACAGCCCTGTTGTTATGGGTTGTAAAATGGCCCCCGAAATTGAGGCTTTGCTGTGAAGCTATGTCCGAGGGATCAAGTGTAACGGCAAAGGAATCAGCCTGTTCTGTCCTCCATCTTGGATCTCCTTCTTTTGGGGGACCTTGAGTGGAATTTGCATAGCCTGAGCCTGCAACCAGTGTGCCGGCCAGGTCATCAGAGGGTAATCTTAAGGTGTCCACTATGCCAACGTCATATGCATAGTGAGGGATACCGTGATAGTTGCCATTTTTCCATTCGAGCTCCTGGCCTACGCTGAAATTAGCGAGACTGTCCATTCCAAACTGCCAGGATGTGCCGGTAAAAGGTGTTCCGGCATACTGCGCGAATAAAATGCCGCTAAAACAGAATGCGGTAGTTAGAAGTAGTAATCTTTTCATAGCTGATTGATTTAAATTATACTTATAAAGATATATTTCAAGAACGCTAAAACTTTACTAATTATCTCTAAATTAATTCACTAATATAGCGTTTTTTCAGTGATTTCTGGTTCTATTTACTTTCTGATATAACAGGAGTGAATGTTTCAAACTTTATGCCCCTGTTTCTATAAAGCAGTGTATCCTTTACCTGGTGAATGAGAGTACCATCCTTAAAGGAATAGGATAAGTAGATCACGTCTCTTGGCTTACCTCCCCATTCGCCACCGTCCTTGACATAGCTGCCGGTCCCCGTGGGAAGAAACGCCGAACCGGAGATACTGTCAACCCGGATCTCTCCGGATCCGGAAATGGTAAGCTCCATCCTGTAATCTCCTCCGCGGGAATTTGCAATTCCATTGGTATAAAGCACATCCATTCCACGGGTGCTGAGATTCCACAGTTCATCGTCAACGACATAGATCTGTCGATAGATATTCGTATCCACCGGATTGTTATCCTGATCGTAGATGACATCCATACCCCTGTGCAGGTAGGTACCATGGTACGGGTTTACATACTTGATTCCGTACAGCACGAAATCTTTCGGCAGGACTTCCCAGTTGCCTGCAATCCGGCGATCCGGAACTGAATCGCCTGGCAATGCAGATTTTCCGTTCAAAAGTGAATCCGCTGAAGTGGCTGTGATCCTGAGCGGGACCACATAATGGTTTCCACAGGCAAGGGGGTCATCAAGGAAAGCATCTGATAACCGGACTTCGATCATGCCCTTGAATGATCCGGGCGGAATGGTTACCTGACCGGTCGGGGTGAGCGTATAATAAGATGCCGGTAAAGGAAGGATAGTATCCCCATCGTTAGTAATAATATTAGCAGCCAGGCTTTCATCCACAATAAAATCAACCGTCCATGATTCCAGATTTTCATACATGCCTCCAATATTCGGGGCAATATGAAAAATAAGTTCCTTCTCCAGGGAATTATCATATTCAGTTTCTTCTCCCATAGACAGCGTGCGCAAGGGGTACTGGAGCGGGAAATATACTGCAGTGTATTCATAATCAGGGAATTCCGGCAGTTTCTGTTCACACCCTGTCAGCAGGGCAATGAAAGTTAACAATGATAGTAATCGTTTCATGTATCTTAGGTATAATAGCTTCATAACTAATTGTCCGTTATTACCAACCTTTGTTTTGTTTGAGATCTTAGATAAGGGTTTCATCATAGGGAATCGGTCCGTATATCATATATGGTTCAAAGTTTCTTTTCTCCACTTCCTGGTAATCGTAGATAAACTGAAAATTAATTGTTGAGATGAAGGCTCCCCGACAGGCTTCGGTCAGATCATTGTTCCAGCGCCTGAGGTCCCAGAAGCGGAATCCCTCAAAGCAAAGTTCCAGTCGTCTCTCATTATGAATAAGATCACGAAACTGATCCGCAGAGGAGAGTTCTGCCAGGTATTCATCGGGTTGTGCGATCCCGGCACGGTTACGGATGGCTGCGATCACATCGCGTGCACTGAAACCATATCCCTGAGGATCTGAATCGGGATCCCAGGCTTCATTTGCAGCTTCGGCATAATTCAGGAATATTTCGGTGAACCTGAAAAAGGTTATGAAGTGGATCGCAGTGCTGTTCACAGTCGGATCAAGATTCACATCGGGATTCATGAATTTCTTCATGTAATAACCGGTTCTTGTGGATGTTGTTGTGCTATTAATAACATCCTTGGAATCCAATCCAAGAGCGGTGAATATATTTGTCCCCCTTAATTTACTGAAATTGTAGACAATATATTCCTGGAAGCGCGGATCCCTGTTTACATAAGGATTTGCCGGATCATATGAACCGGAGGCATGAGATATGGGATACCCGTTTGCCATGGGGAATGCATCCACCAGGTTTTGAGATGGATTTGTATTTCCCTGTCCGAAGAGTGAGGGAGGGTAATTTTGATTCTCCACGGAGATGTTTTCGTTATAATCGCTCCTCCAGATGATATCATCGTCAAAGGCCAATACCGGAGATGTTTGGGGAAGATAGAACAGATGTCCTCCGGGTGACAGGCCTGCAGGGCCTCCGATGTCGATGAGAAGCTCGGCTGCGGATTTGGCTGCATTTTCCCAGCGTTGCAGCTTTTCTGCTTCAGAGAGATTCACAGTAAATGCCGGACTTGCAGCATGCAGCGTGGCACGTGACTTAATTGCTTTCGCTGCCCTGGCGTTTATCCGGTTCTTGTAAGTTCTTCCATAAACGGCATCGTATACAGGGTCGCCCGTGTCATCGTAATCATCATTCAGATTGGCGATAGCAGTATCGCAGTCGGCCAGAATTTGCTGCAGGCAATCTTCGTAAGTGTCGCGGGGAAGTTCCATGTCATCTTCCACGGACAGGCTTTCTGTTACGATTGGAAATCCCAGCATGATATCGTCATCCGAAAGGCCCGCGTGTGCCTGTAATAACTGGAATTCATACCAGGCTCGCAATCCATGGGCCTCACCTTTTAATCGCTTAAGGTAGTATGCGTTGATCTCTTCATTCTGCCAGGACCATTCTACATCCTCCAGCTTCTCAAGAAAAAGATTGAGATAGTAGATATGACTGTAGGAGGATTCCCATGCGGAAACCGGCGAGAAGCTTGCTTTCCATTCCCCTGTCGCCATGCGCAACAGGTTACTTCCCTTATTGTTGGTAACTGCATTATCCGTTGCCACATCATCAAAGGAATAGGAGGTGGGGAGCCCGGCGTACGCATTTAACAATAATCCTTCTGCGTAAAGCGGATTACCAAAGACCTGATCCTCGAACAACCTGTTATCCTTGACGGGCTCCAGATAATCTTCACAGGAAGTGAACAGACACAGGCTGACGCCTGCTATTAATATGATTTTTTTAGCATTCATAGAACTAGCCTTAATTAAAACGTCAATGTAATACCAAATGAATAATTTCGGAATTGTGGTGCATTGCCGATATTTAATTCACGTTGTTTTTTAGATGGTGACACAGTTAGCAGGTTTTGACCCCTGGCATATACTTTGATCCGGCTCGTTGGCAAAGCGGCCATCCATTTACCGGGCAAACTGTATGTCAGCTGTACGGCCCTGAGAGTGAAATAGTCATCGTCAACCAGCCAGAAGGTCGATCTGCGGAAATTATTAGAGTTATTAAGGGTGGATAACCTGGGATAGGTGGCAGTGGCAGCTGTTTCTTCTGTCCACCGGTCCAGCACCACATCGGAATATTTCAGGTCCCCGGATACCCAGTAATAATCGGAATCGTATATACTGCTGCCTCCAGCCTGGTAAATGGCCTGGGTAAAGAATTCAAGATCCCTGTACTTAAGGTGCAGATTGACCCCCACCTGTAATCTTGCACTGTTATTTCCAATCATTTTCTGATCGTTGTCATCGATAACATTATCGCCATTCAGGTCCGAATATTTAATATCACCGGGCTGCACATTCCCAAAAGTTTGTCTTGGTGAGTTTGCGATCTCTTCCTCACTCTCGAATAATCCTTCTGCCACCCAGCCAAATATTGCATCAGTCGGCTTCCCTTCGCGCATACGGTAATCATATTTATAATTGGGTTCATCTATTTGCAGGGCCTTGGGCACTGAATAGACTGAATTCAGACCCAGGTTCAGTTCAAAATCATTTAACCGCACCATATAATTCAATCCAAGGTCAGCTCCCTGGTCAAGGTGGCTCTCATAATTTTCATACACATCCAGTCCTCCCAGGTATGCCGGGTAAAGGCTGTTCATGCTTACCACTTCACCGGAGGTTTTTGAATAGAAGTAATTCCCGGTCAGTTGCAGTTTATAATTGAACAGTGTTGCAACCACTCCAATATTGATGTCTCTTCTCTGAGAAAATGTGAGCAGCGGGTTTCCAATGTTCAATATATTAAGCAGATCGTTTCCATACGATCCATCCGCATATTCATAACGGTCTCCCTGTTCAAAGTTAAAATTGTACATGAAGTAATCGTTCATACCCTGGTCTGTGTCAAGCACTGTATGCGAGGCTCGTATTTTCATGTAATTCAGGATTGAGGAACCCGATAAAAAGTCTTCTTCAGAGAGTACCCAGCCCAATCCTGCCGAATGGGCCAGTTTAAAACGGTTCCCTGGCGCCAGACGGGATGAACCGGGCAGGGCAGCTGTGAATTCAGCAATGTACTTGTTCCTATACATGTAATTAGCTCTCAATCCAAAATGAAGATGTAGTTCGGGATGTATCTCCCCTTCGGTTATGAACCGGTCGGAATAGGCCAGAGCGGTTGCCTGGATAAGGTGATCTGCGCCAAACGACCGGTTATAATCGAGCGTTCCGTAATATCCGATACTGCGATAGAAAGTGGATCCCCCGATACTCTGGCTTCCGGTTGGGTTATCCTGCCCGATCTTCTGCACAGTGACTGAATCCTCATGATAGATCCGGGGTTCGTACACAGCATATTCGTTGTTTTGATTAACACGGAAAAAATTATATATATCAAAGCTCAGATTGGCCGTGGCAGTCAGGCCCTCAAGCAGATCATTCAAATCGATGTCAAAACCTGTATTGAATTGACCGACCCTGTCAAGGGCATCGACGTAGCCGCCAAAAACAAGATCTCCGTATAAGTTGTCCTGATACTGGGATGTGCCACCGAGAAGTTTTCCGCCCTCAACGGTCCTGGTGATCCCTCCCGGATCGCCAATATACACATCGTTAGTATCGATCAGTACAGGATAGTAATTTGGAAGGAACAATGCAGCATCCCTCCAGAAATTACCTACCGGTCCGTGGTCCCTGTTAAAAACCCCTGCTATATCCAGGTTCATCTTAATGTTGTCGGTAACATTAAAATCGACATTACCGCGAATATTGAACTGATCCGCCCGCTCGTTTGCACCTTCTCCCACCGTTAACAAAGTTCCTGTAGAATTCCAGCCGAGGTTCATATAATACTGAGCCTGTTGATTACCACCTGAGAATTCCGTAATAACTGAAGAAAACGGCCGGAAACTTTTAAGATATCTTTCATTGTAGTATTCTTCATCCGGATAAAGGAGCGGGTTTGTTCTGTTCTGATAGGCATCAAGTGCCGCAGAATCATATCGTGGTGACAATCCGTCGTTCAGGCTCGCTTCGTTGTACAGCGTGGCATAATCGTATGAACTTAAGAACCTGGGATAGCTGACAGGAAGATCGACACCCTGTTCAGCGGAGACGGTGATCCTCTTCTTGTAGGGATGACCTCTTTTCGTTGTAATCATGATGATCCCGTTGTTCGCCTGGGTACCGTAA
>CAZIAU010000038.1:0-12174 GCA_964536755.1 uncultured Bacteroides sp.
GCTTTTCCAGCACACCATATGTATACTTGGCCTTCTGCTTCTCTTTCAACTGAATTCCATATTCCGAAGCCTTGCGTCTCCTTTTATTGTTCCCGTGCATTCCCGGAGGATAATTCTTTTTCTCGAAAGACTTATCGGTTCCGAAAATGGGATCTGAAAATTTGCGAGCAATTTTGGTCCTGGGACCTCTGTATCTTGCCATTTATCTTTATTGTTTATTGTTTACTAATTAAACCCTGCGCCTTTTGGCCGGACGGCAACCGTTGTGTGGCAGCGGAGTAACGTCCACTATTTCCATTACCTCGATACCCGATGCATGGATATTACGGATGGCTGATTCCCTTCCGGCTCCGGGACCCTTCACAAATACTTTCACTTTCCTCAATCCCAGGTCATAAGCCACCTTGGAGCAGTTCTGTGCAGCCATCTGTGCCGCATAGGGTGTATTCTTTTTAGAACCTCTGAATCCCATTTTTCCGGAGGAGGCCCAGGAGATCACCTGTCCCTGGTTGTTGGTAAGGGAGATGATGATATTATTAAAGGAGGCGTGAATATGAGCCTGCCCTGTAGGTTCAACCTTTACTGTACGTTTTCTTGACCATCCTGTCTTCTTAGCCATAACCACTAATTATTTCGCTTATTTGACTGCTTTCTTCTTGTTTGCTACTGTCTTCCTGCGGCCTTTACGGGTGCGGGCATTGTTCTTGGTACTTTGTCCGCGTGTCGGAAGACCGATACGGTGACGAATACCCCTGTACGCTCCAATATCCATCAATCGCTTGATGTTCAGCTGAACGGAGGACCTGAGTTCACCCTCAACCTTATAGTTTTCGTTAACTGCTTTTCTGATGGCATTAATCTGCTCATCATTCCAGTCTTTTACTTTGATATTGCGATCGACTCCGGCCATATCCAGAATCTTTTGAGCTGAGCTGCGACCAATACCAAAAATGTAGGTCAGGCTCACTTCACCTCTTTTGTCTTTGGGCAGATCGACACCAACTATTCTAGCCATAATGCTTCCTGTTGTTTATTAAAATAAATTCTTATCCCTGGCGCTGCTTGAACTTGGGATTTTTCTTGTTAATTACATATAAGCGTCCCTTCCTTCTGACAATCTTGCAGTTGGAACTGCGCTTTTTTACTGATGCTCTTACCTTCATGAGTTCTATTCTCTTATATTCTCTTATATTCTCTTATACTCTCTTATATTCTCTTATACTCTCTTATATTCTCCTAACTTTTTTCCCTAACTCTCTAACTTCCTCACTACTAACCATTAACCACTAACTTCGCTATTTATAGCGAAAACTTATCCTTCCCTTCGTCAAATCGTATGGTGACATTTCAACTTTTACCCTGTCGCCCGGTAACAACTTGATATAGTGCATTCTCATTTTACCCGAAATATGGGCTGTGATAATATGCCCATTTTCCAGTTCTACCCTGAACATCGCATTCGATAATGCTTCGGTAATTACACCGTCCTGTTCAATAGAAGGTTGTTTTGCCATTTAGATTCTTTGTTTTTGTAAAACTTCTTCTATATATGAGAAGGTGGACAAAATATCTGCCTTCCCTTTATCTACTGCCACTGCCAGTTCAAAATGTGCAGAGGGTAAATTATCTGCAGCTCTTATGGTCCAGCCGTCAGGTTCCTGTTGTATCTGCCTCCTGCCCAAGTTGATCATGGGTTCGATACAGATAACCATACCCTTTTTCAGTTTAGGACCGGTTCCCCGTCTTCCGTAATTGGCTACTTCCGGGGCTTCATGCATGTGTCTGCCCAATCCGTGTCCAACCATCTCCCTGACCACGCTGAATCCATTGCTTTCGGCATGCTGCTGAACCGCAAAACCAATATCTCCGGTCCGACGTCCGTCCACTGCCTGTTCTATGCCTTTATGCAAGCACTCTCGTGTTGTGTTCAACAATTTGCGGACCTCCACGCTGATTTCCCCCACCTCAAAGCTGTAGGCAGTATCACCATAAAAACCATTCATCAACACACCACAATCGACCGAGACCAGGTCCCCTTCCTTCAGCACGACCTTATCTGATGGGATCCCGTGAACCACTTCTGAGTTTACCGAGGTACATAGCGTTTTCGGATACCCCTGGTATCCCAGGAAACCCGGTTCTGCCCCGTGGTCGCGAATGAACATCTCAGCTACCTCATCCAGTTTTTCTGTGGTGACCCCCGGTTTAATATAATTTGCCAGTTCGGCCAGTGTTCTGGAAACGAGCAGATTGCTCTGACGTATCAGTTCAATCTCGTCCGCTGTTTTAATTAATATCATCAAAGAACGCTCATTCTTCTTTTTATATGGCCGCCGCACTACCGGTACGGCCCTTGATCCTGCCCGACTTGGTAAGTCCGTCATAATGACGCATAAGCAGGTGACTTTCAATTTGCTGCAGTGTATCGAGGATAACACCCACCAGAATAAGGAGAGAAGTTCCACCGAAAAATCTTGCAAAACTCTGATTCACGCCTGCCATCATTGCAAATGCAGGCAAAATTGCCACGATTGCCAGGAAAAAAGATCCGGGCAGGGTGATCCTGGACATTACTGCATCCAGGAATTCAGCGGTCTTCCTGCCTGGCTTAACACCGGGGATGAATCCGCCGTTTTTCTTCATATCTTCGGCCATTTGTGTTGGGTTCACGGTAATGGCGGTATAAAAATAGGTAAAGACGATAATCAGCAGGGCATTGGTAAAGTTGTACCAGAATCCTACAGGGTTGGAAAATACAGCAGCAAATCCGGATGCGGCATCGGCTTTTGCAAAACCTGCCACGGTAATGGGGATAAACATAAATGCCTGGGCAAAAATGATAGGCATTACCCCTGCAGCATTCACTTTCAATGGAATATACTGACGAACCCCCCCGTATTGCTTGTTACCTACAATACGTTTGGCATACTGCACCGGTATTCTCCGGGTACCCTGAACCAGCAGGATGGTCCCCATAAAGACCACAAAGAGTATAATTATTTCAACCAGGAAGGAAACCAGTCCTCCACCCTGTTGCTCCAGACGTGAGAGAAATTCAACTCCCAGTGCCTGTGGCATACGGGCAATGATCCCGATCATAATGATCAGCGAAATACCGTTCCCGATCCCCTTGTCGGTGATCTTCTCCCCCAGCCACATTATAAACATGGTTCCGGCAGTAAGAATGATCATGGCGGCCATCCTTGAGAAATTCTCCGTAAAGGCTTCAGCCGGAAGTTGATAGCGAAGGCTGGTAATATAGCTTAATCCCTGGGGTATAAGTATAGCAACTGTAAGATACCTGGTGATCTGGTTGATCTTCCTTCGTCCGCTTTCACCCTCACGTTGCAGTTTCTGAAAATAGGGAACAGCAATCCCCAGCAGCTGAACCACAATGGATGCTGAAATGTAAGGCATGATGCCCAGTCCGAATATTGAAGCCCTTTTAAATGCGCCCCCTGTAAAGAGGTTTAACAGGTCGAGTATCCCCGACCCTGCCTGCCTGTTGGACAGCTGCGAAATGGTAACCGGATTGATTCCCGGCAGCACAATATGCGTACCCAGGCGATAGATCAGGATTATTCCAAGCGTATAAAGGATCCTGGCCCTCAGGTCCTCAATCTTCCAGATATTCTTAATAGTTTCTATAAACTTTTTCACACTTCTTTAAGTTTAGTAAGTCAGTCCGAATCAATCAGATTACTTCTGCAGTTCCTTCCAGAGCCTCAATGGCCTTGACCGCCGATTTTGAAAATGCGTGCGCTTTAACTGTCAGTTTGGTCTTCAGTTCACCGTTCCCGAGGATCTTCACCAGTGAATCCTTTCTTACCAATCCGGCTTCAATCAGAGTGTCAATAGTTATCTCTTTCAATTTCCCCTTCTCGGCAAGATCCTGAAGTGTACTGATATTCACACCCTTGTATTCTTTACGATTGATGTTCTTGAATCCAAATTTAGGAACCCGGCGTTGCAGAGGCATCTGTCCGCCTTCAAACCCGGTCTTGCGGGAATATCCGGAACGGGATTTCTGTCCCTTGTGCCCACGGGTGGATGTACCACCGTAACCCGAACCCTGTCCGCGCCCGATCCTTTTTTTACCGCTGGTTGATCCCTTTGCTGGCTTTAAGTTGCTTAAATCCATTTCTATATTGTCTATATATCGTTACTATTTAATTTCTTCAACTTCAACCAGATGCAAAACCTTCTGAACCATTCCCATTATCTGGGGAGTGGCTTCCACCTCAATGGTCTGGTGAAGCTTCCTTAATCCAAGTGCTTCAAGAGTCCTTTTCTGCCTGCTTGTCCGCTTGATGGCGCTTTTTACCTGGGTAACTTTAATTTTTCCCATCGTATTTTCAATTATCCGTTAAATACTTTGTCCAAAGAAACAGCTCTTTGCTGAGCGACTGCATTGGCATCCCTCAGTTCGAGCAGAGCATCGAAGGTGGCCTTTACCAGGTTATGCGGATTGGATGAACCTTTTGACTTGGCCAGGACATCTTTTACACCGACACTCTCCAGAACGGCACGCATGGCTCCCCCGGCCTTTACACCGGTACCACTGGATGCTGGCTTGATAAAAACCTTGGCTCCCCCGTATTTTCCATACTGTTCGTGGGGGATGGTCCCGTTAATAATGGGCACTTTTATCAGGTTTTTCTTGGCATCCTCCACTCCCTTGGCTATGGCTGTGGTGACTTCGTTTGCCTTTCCAAGACCGTGGCCCACAATGCCTTCTTCATTTCCCACCACAACTATGGCAGAAAAACTGAAGGTCCGGCCCCCTTTGGTAACCTTGGTTACACGCTGAATACTTACCAGACGGTCCTTTAAATCGAGGTCGCTCGTCTTAACTTTTCTGATACCTGTTGACATATCTTATTTACAATTTTAGTCCGCTTTCCCTGGCAGCATCCGCTAAGTTTTTGACCCTGCCATGGTACAAATAGCCGTTTCTGTCGAATACGACATTTTCAATTCCTTTTTCTTTCGCCTTTTCGGCTATTCTTTTTCCCACCAGCTTGGCCTGATCGATCTTATTGACCTTCTGACCGGCGATCTCTTTTTCCCTGGAGGAAGCAGAGACAAGTGTCTGACCCGTAATATCGTCAACCACCTGTACATAGATCTGTTTGTTACTCCTGTAAACAGTCATCCTCGGACGTTCACTGCTACCGGACAACTTCTTTCGGATCCTGTACCTGATCCTCTGCCTTCTGTCTGCTTTTGTTAAAGCCATCTCATTACTGTGTTTACCTGTATTTATTTACTTCTTTCATTTGTTCCGGGTTCTGCTGTCTAAAGTATCCTCCCGGGTAGTTCACAGTGCTCAGTGCATAGTCTGCTGTGCACTGTCCACTTGGCACTGTGCACTGTATCCACTGCGTCGCTAGACGCTTGCAGCTTTTCCTGCCTTCCGTCGCAGTTGTTCCCCAACGAACTTGATGCCCTTTCCCTTGTAGGGCTCCGGCGGACGAAGGGACCTGATCTTGGCCGCGACCTGTCCGATCAGCTGTTTATCAACACTTGTCAGGGTAATCACCGGATTGGCCCTTCTCTCGGTCACCGCTTCTACTTTTACCTCATCGGGCATCTTCATAATGATATCGTGTGAAAACCCAAGACTCAGCTCCAGCAGATTTCCGTTCCTCACTTCTGCCCTGTAACCAACACCCACCAGTTCCTGCTGGATGGTATAGCCTTCAGATACACCAATAACCATATTTCTGATCAGGGAGCGGTACAAACCATGCTTCGCTTTATGGTCTTTCTCTTCACTGGACCTTGAAACAATGACCTGGTTATCCTCAACTTTTACGGTAATATTCTTATCAACCTTCTGTATAAGCTCCCCTTTGGGCCCTTTTACAGTTATCAGGTTATCCTTATCCGTTTCGATGGTTACACCTGCGGGAATGTCGATGGGTAAAATTCCTATCCTTGACATGAGTTATTCTCCTTATTCATTTAATATACATAAGCAAGCACCTCACCGCCTATATTCAGGCTGCGGGCCTCCTTGTCGGTTATTACACCCTGGGAAGTAGATATAATCGCAACCCCGAGTCCATTCAGAACCCTGGGAAGATGGTCCTTATCCACATACTTCCTTAATCCGGGCTTACTGATACGCTGAAGTGATTTAATAGCCGACAATTTGGTTTCAGGGTTGTATTTCAAAGCAATTTTAATAGTCCCCTGGGGCCCTGTCTCTTCAAACTTGTAATTCAGGATATACCCTTTATCAAACAGAATGCGTGTGATATCCTTCTTTGTATTGGATGCAGGGATTTCCACCACCTTGTGATTGGCCATTACAGCATTTCGGATGCGTGTAAGATAATCTGCAATCGGATCTGTCATTTTTCTCTCTATCTATTTAATAACTTTTTTTTTACTAAGCGCTATGTACTGTGCACTATGCACTACGCACTGTGCACTGTCACCAGCTGGCTTTTTTAATCCCCGGGATCAGTCCTTCTGAAGCCATCTCCCTGAAGGTGATCCTGCTGATACCGAACTGACGCATATATCCCTTGGGACGGCCTGTCAGCATACAACGGTTATGAAGCCTGCTGGGATTTGAATTGCGTGGCAACCGGCTCAGTCCCACGTAATCGCCTTCAGCCTTGAGTTTAGCTCTTTTTTCAGCGTATTTTTCTACCAGTTTCTGACGCTTAACTTCGCGAGCTTTCATTGATTCTTTGGCCATACTTCTATTTTTTTTCGTTTTTAAACGGAATACCAAATTCTTTTAATAGGGCTGCTCCTTCTTCATCGGTACCTGCCGATGTGACAAATGTGATTTCCAGTCCCATTATCTTGCTAATCTTGTCGATATCGATCTCCGGGAAGATGATCTGCTCTGAAATTCCCATGGTATAATTCCCGCGTCCGTCGAGTTTCGATGTAACCCCTTTGAAGTCACGAATCCGTGGCAGGGCCACATTGATCAGCCGCTCAAGGAATTCGAACATTCTTTCACGCCGGAGGGTTACCTTCACACCTATGGGCATACCCTGGCGCAATTTGAAGTTGGAAATGTCTTTCGATGAAACAGTCTGTATTGCTTTCTGTCCCGCTATAAGGCTGATCTCCTCTTGTGTGGTGTCAATAAGTTTCTTATCGGCGATTGCCTGGCCAACACCACTGTTGATCACTATCTTCTGAAGTCGTGGAGCCTGCATTGCCGTAGTGTAACCGAATTTCTTTACCAGCGATGGAACGATCTCATCGCTGTATTTCTTCTGCAAGGTTGGTGTATATTTTTTGTCCATTACTTGATCTCCTCACCCGATTTTTTAGCGTATCTCACTAATTTATTATTGTCTTTCAGCCTTCGTCCTGCTCTTGTGGCCTCTCCGCTGGAGGGGTCAACCAGGTTAAGGTTGGATATGTGAATAGGGGCCTCCTGTTTTGTGATTCCGCCCTGGGGGTTCTTGGCATTGGGTTTGGTATGCTTGGATACCATGTTCACGCCCTCGACAATGGCCCTCTGCCTGGCACGGTCAACATTTAGTACTCTTCCCTTCTGACCTTTGTATTCGCCCGTAATGACAAAAACCTGGTCACCCTTTTTAATATGTAATTTCTTCTGCATCTGACTGATCATTTGAAATTTTACAATACCTCCGGAGCAAGTGATACAATCTTCATAAAATGATCCCGCAATTCCCTGGCAACGGGACCAAAAATACGGGTTCCCCTCATTTCGTCCAGGTTATTTAATAATACCACTGCATTGTCGTCAAAACGAATGTAGGATCCGTCTCCCCTTCTTATCTCTTTCCTGGTCCTTACGATAACCGCTTTTGAAACGGTTCCCTTCTTGACCTCACCTGAGGGCATGGCACTTTTTACGGTCACCACAATCTTATCACCAATGGAAGCATATCGCTTGCGCGTACCACCAAGCACACGGATGCACAGCACCTCTTTGGCTCCGCTGTTATCGGCTACGGCTAATTTACTCTCTTGTTGTATCATGATTACTTGGCTCTTTCGATAATTTCTACTAATCTCCACCTCTTGTTCTTGCTCAGTGGCCTGGTTTCACTGATCTTCACTGTGTCACCAACATTGCATGTGTTTTCCTCGTCATGAGCCATGAACCTGGAGCTCTTATTTACGAATTTACCGTAAATGGGATGCTTCACCTTCTGCTTAACAACAATTACAATGGACTTCTCCATGCTGTTGCTAACCACAGTTCCTATACGTTCGCGTCTTGTATTTCTTGTTGTTTCCATATTCATTATTCCTTTTCAGGCTGTTGATTTAATTGCCTGGCCCTGACTTCTGTCTTCAGTCTTGCAATGTTTCTTCGTGTTTCAACAATCTTATTGGGATTGTCAAGCGGGGATACGGCATGGTTCATACGCAAACGGATCAGCATACTCTCCTCACTTTCAAGACGTTCTTCCAAATCCTTTGTTGTTAACTCTCTAATTTCAGAACTGTTCATCAGTAATTATTTATCGGATATTCATTGTTTACTATTCATGTACAAAATCCCTGCGAACCACAAATTTCGTGTCAATGGGGAATTTCTGGGAACCCAGCCGCAAAGCTTCTTTGGCCACTTCAAAGGGTACTCCTTCCACTTCGAATATTATCCTGCCAGGGGTGATGGGGTAAACGAAACCTTCCGGGGCACCCTTACCTTTACCCATTCTAACCTCGGCAGGTTTCTTGGTAATAGGCTTGGCCGGGAAAATTCTTATCCACAGCTGACCTTCCCTCTTCATATGACGGGTGATCGCCTGTCGGGCAGCCTCTATCTGGCGTCCGGTTATCCATGCATTTTCCATGGCCTTCATACCAAATGAGCCAAATGCAATCTGATTTCCTCTCTGGGCGTTCCCTTTCATCCGCCCCTTTTGCATTCTCCTGTATTTGGTTTTCTTCGGTTGTAACATTATTGTCTGTTTTCCTGATTATACTTCATGTTCCCGGCCCTCTTAATTCCTGGAACCTTTTCTTGGATTCCTGCCACCCTTTGGTTTAACATTGGATGCACCGATATTGGGTGAAAGGTCACGTTTCCCAAGGATCTCCCCTTTACAGATCCATACCTTGATACCGATCACCCCTACCTTGGTATGTGCCTCGGCCAGCGCGTAGTCTATATCAGCGCGCAGGGTATGCAGCGGGATCCGGCCGTCCTTATATGTTTCCGTACGGGCCATTTCAGCACCGCCCAGGCGGCCACTGATAAGTACCTTGATACCCTCGGCTCCCATTCGCATGGTGGAGGCAATTCCCATTTTAATGGCTCTCCGGTAGGAGATCTTGCCTTCGACCTGGCGGGCAACATTGTTTGCTACGATTGTAGCATCCAGCTCGGGACGCTTCACTTCGAAGATGTTGATCTGAACCTCTTTTTTTGTGATGTTTTTCAACTCCTCCTTCAGTTTGTCCACTTCCTGTCCGCCTTTACCGATAATTATACCCGGACGGGCAGTATTCACGGTAACGGTAATAAGCTTTAAAGTACGCTCAATGATAATCTTGGAAATGCTGGCCTTGGCCAGGCGGGCATTCAGGTATTCCCTGATCTTGTTATCCTCAACCAGTTTGGTAGAGTAATCTTTACCACCATACCAGTTAGAATCCCATCCTTTGATGATTCCCAGGCGATTACCAATCGGATTTACTTTTTGTCCCATCTATGATTTATTTTCTTGTTCTTGTACTGTTTCTTGTCCTTCGGTCACGTTCCGGCTGTCGATAACAACGGTAACGTGGTTGGAGCGTTTCCTGATCCTGTGAGCCCTTCCCTGTGGAGCGGGCTGGATCCTCTTCAGGGTCCTTGACTGGTCCACATAAGCCTCTTTTACAAAGAGGTTGCTCTCTTCAATCCTGGCTCCTTCGTTCTTGGTCTGCCAGTTGGCAATGGCAGAAAGCAAAAGCTTCTCCAGCTTGACTGACGCTTCCCTGGAACTGTACCTGAGCATATCCAGTGCTTTGTTCACATCAACACCCTTGATCATATCTGTAACCAGTCTCATTTTACGCGGTGAGGTGGGACAGTTCCTCAGCACTGCATAGTACTTGTCCTTCCTCTGTTCTTTTAACTGATTCGCTCTGTTTCTTTTTCTTGCACCCATTTCCTGTAGTGATTTAATATTATCTCTGCTTTCCACCGTGACCCCTGAACTGGCGGGTAGGTGCGAATTCACCCAGCTTATGCCCCACCATGTTCTCGGTAATATAGACCGGTATGAACTTGTTGCCATTATGAACGGCTATGGTGTGGCCCACAAAATCAGGAGAGATCATCGATCTCCTCGACCAGGTCTTGATCACTGATTTCTTACCCGTATCATTCATATCCACGATACGTTTCTCAAGTTTGAAATCTATAAATGGTCCTTTTTTCAGTGAACGGCTCATCTTATCCTATTTTTTTGATTTCCTCTTCTCAACGATATACTTATTAGAATACTTCTTTTTTGAACGGGTTTTGTAGCCTTTGGCCGGCAACCCGGTCCTTGATCTCGGGTGTCCTCCCGAAGCACGGCCTTCACCACCGCCCATGGGGTGATCAACCGGGTTCATTGCAACACCGCGGGTACGCGGACGACGTCCAAGCCAGCGAGACCGCCCAGCCTTACCTGACTTCTCAAGTCCGTGATCGGAGTTGGAGACGATTCCAACGGTGGCACGGCATGTGGTGAGGACCATTCTTGATTCCCCGCTGGGAAGCTTAACGATGGCATACTTACCATCCCTGGAAGTAAGGGTACCGTAAGAACCGGCACTGCGGGCAAGCATTCCTCCTTTTCCGGGCTTGAGCTCGATGTTATGAATATCGGTTCCCAGTGGAATATTGGCAAGCAACAGGGCATTCCCCGGTTCCGGGACCACATTTTCTCCGGATAAAACTTTATCTCCCTCTTTTATTCCATTGGGAGCAATGATGTATCTCTTCTCACCGTCGGTGTAAACAACTAGCGCAATCCATGCAGAACGGTTGGGATCATACTCGATGCTCTTCACCACGCCTTCAATGTTATCTTTATTTCTCTTGAAATCGATCACACGATACCTCTTCTTATGACCCCCACCCATATAGCGCATGGTCATTTTACCTGTATTGTTCCGCCCTCCGGTTCTCTTATGTGATTTGAGCAATGACTTCTCGGGCTTTGTGCCGGTCGTAAGCTCATCATGAGAGATTATCTCCTTAAATCGCTGACCCGGGGTCGTGGGTTTATACTTTTTGATAGCCATAATTCCTTAAATGTTGCTGTAAAAATCAATAACTTCACCTTCAGCCAGGGTAACCACAGCCTTCTTAAATGAGGGGGTTTTACCAACAGATATTCCCGACTTGGTGTAGCGCTGCTTGCGCTTTCCTGCATAACGCATGGTATTCACTTCAGCCACCTTAACATCGTAAAGCTCTTCCACCGCCTTCTTTATCTGCAGTTTGTTTGCATGTTTATCTACCACGAAACCATACCGGTTGAAATCCTCCCCCTGGGTGGTCATCTTCTCGGTTACTATGGGCTTGATTAATATATTCATGATTCAATAATTTATTTCATCGGCCTTATGGAACTAAGTTTCATGACCTGTACGATTCAAAACGATTAACCATTCTTCTGCAGAACGTCAAGTGAACTCTCAACAAATAATAATGCCGAAGCATTCATTATTTCATATGTATTTAATTCTGAGAGTGTTACAACCTTTGAATTCTGTAAATTTCTGGACGACAAATATAAATTATTATTTCTTTCATTTAAGACGAAAAGAGACTTTTTGTCGTCTACTTTCAGATTTTTCCGGATGTTCGCAAATTCACTGGTTTTGGGTGCTTCCAGGGTGAAATCCTCAACTACCATGATCTGCTTGTTCTTTACCTTATAGGCAAGGGCTGACTTACGGGCCAGCTCTTTCACCTTGCGGTTCAGCTTTCCGCCGTAATTTCTGGGACTGGGACCAAATACTCTTCCTCCACCTCTGAAAATCGGGTTTTTGATATCTCCAAAACGGGCTGTTCCTGTTCCCTTCTGACGTTTAATTTTTTTACGGCTTCCCTGAATCTCACCCCGTTCCTTGGTTTTGCTGGAACCCTGGCGTTTACGTGCCATTATCTGTTTCACATCCAGGTATATGGCATGGTCATTGGGTTCGATCCCAAAGATCTCCTTGCTCAGTTTTACC
>CAZIAU010000039.1:0-12076 GCA_964536755.1 uncultured Bacteroides sp.
CCCATGACTGGATACTTCCTCATCCTTTCCTCCATACATAATGTATCCAAGGTCGAGGTTGACAGAAAAATCCTGGGTGATCTTAAATCTGGTCTTCAGTCCCAGGTTGGGCCTTAACCCGTTGAAGTTATTCAGCAGCGGTTTGTGGGCCAGGCCAATATCCCCGTGAAAAGAGACCGCTGAAAGATAGAGGTCCGCCTCGTACCTCTGCAGCTTCCATCTCTGGCCGTACCCGTCAGCAGAGAATAGCAAAAGGATTGCGATAACGGAGATCCAGAGATGTTTTTTCATAACCGGGATTGTGGACATATACAAATATATATGTGCATACGCAAATATAAAAATAATCAAATATATTTAATTACGTTTATCCGCACCCCACATCAGTTTATTACGAAGGGTACTGTAAAAGCTTATATTCTCGATCCGTACCATTTTCAGGGTGGTTTCTGACTTGCGGACAGTGACCGTGGTTTCGGAATCCAGGTCTATGGTCCGGCTGTCCAGGGCAAGCTGGAACTGTTTTTCGCGCGAATCCACCGAAAGTTGCAGCACGGCACTGTCAGGAAGCACCAGCGGCCTGACAGTAAGGTTGTGTGGTGCAATGGGTGAAAGTATAAAATTCTTCGATTCGGGTACCACGATGGGCCCTCCCACACTCAGGTTATAGGCAGTGGAGCCCGTGGGGGTGGACAACAACAGCCCGTCGGCCCAGTAGGCGCTCAGGAACTCATCATTCACCTTCACGTGGATGGTGATGAGCGATCCGGAATGCTTATAGATCCGTACCTCGTTCAGCGCGACATCCAGGCCATTGAGCTCCCCTTCCGAAACCTCCACTTTCAGCAGCATCCTCTCTTCAATATCAAACCGGCCGCTGAATACACTCTCCAGTGATTCGGTCAGGTTTTCCTGGGAAATATAGGAGAGGAATCCCAGCCTCCCGATATTCACACCCAGTACGGGGATGCCTTTGTCACGCACCAGGTTCACCGTCTCCAGGAAAGTGCCATCCCCACCCAGGGAAAAGAGGAAATCCGTATCCGCGGGCAGATCCGCATGGCTTCTGAACAGGCCGGCCACCTTCGGCCTCAATCCTTCCTTTTTCTGAAGAAATTCAAATAGAGGCTCAAAGACCCAGACATCGGTGTTCAGTTTACTGAACGTGCTGAACATGGTGGCAATATTCTCGCGGGCATAGGAGGGAAAAATCCGGCCGAAAACAGCGACTTGCATTTTTATGTATTCAGGTATTTAAGGAAAACATCGAATCGTTCCTGGTAAAACTCATCCAGGTCCTCATCATTCATGTGGGAAGAAACCACCGTGTAATTGTACCGGTTTAAAGTTTCAATGATCGAAGTGAGATCGGTCAGGTTGATCTTCAGGGTCACTCTCAGTTTGGTATTATCGTCATTGGCAGCCACATAGAGGCTGAGGATCCTGCCGTTGTTGCTCTCCACGATCTGGGATATCTCCGACAGGGAATAATCGCGCTGGTTCATCTCCAGTTCGATGATCCCCCCGGGCTGCTGCATGGCAGAGAGGTGGGCAAATCTCTGGGTAAGGTCCTCCTGTGTAATCACCCCCAGGTACTGCATTTCCCTGTCAAGTACGGGGACCAGGGTCAGTTCCAGGCGGGAGAGCACCTCAATAACCTCGTAGATATGCTGGTCCTCGTTCACATAAGGTTTCTGAAGTGAAAGCTTGTGATTGCCCACCGGTTCATCGGGATCGTTCAGGTCATATATATCTGCGTCTGAAATAAGCCCCAGGAACTCTCTGTGGTTCACTATGGGCAGGTGCTTGATCCTGAACACCTCCATCCATGCAAGGGCCGTGGTCCCAGTGTCCGATGTCTTCAGAGCCGTTACAATATCCGATATCAGTTCGCGTGCCAGCATGAGATGATAAACTTACTTGTTTAACCGATATAAAGCAAATATTGTTCCAATACTACCAAGACGGACAAACTGTCCCTGTTGGTTGCTAAAGATTCAGTTTTTTTTCTATGGTATTGAGGAGAATGGAGATGGCCACCTCATTCATGCCTCCCTGGGGTATAATAATATCGGCGTACCGTTTAGAGGGTTCTATGAACTGCAGGTGCATGGGCTTGACTGTCTTTTCGTAACGCTCAAGCACGGTTTTGACCGACCTTCCCCGCTCAAGCATATCACGCGAAATAACCCTGCCCAGGCGGTCGTCCGAATCGGCATCCAGGAACTATTTGATATCGATCTCTTTGCAAAGGGGAAAGTGAGTGTAGATCAATATCCCTTCAATAATGATCACCTCCTTTGGCTCCACCAAAATGGTTTCTTTGGCAGGTGTGCAGAGACCAGTGCGTGGTGCAGAGTGCAGAGACCAGTGTGTGGTGCAGAGTGCAGAGACCAGTGCGTGGTGCAGAGTGCAGAGACCAGTGTGTGGTGCGCAGTGCATAGGGGTAAAGTCAAAAAGAATAGAGACAGAAATTTTGAAAGTGACAGGATTCTATAACTTTGTTGTCAAAAAGATTTAATAATGGAATTCTCCTGGTTTGATTTTGTTGTGCTTCCCGTTCTGATCATGCTTGCCCGGATCGTGGATGTTTCACTGGACACCATACGGGTCATCATGGTAACGAAAGGTCTGCGGAGCTGGGCGCCTTTTATCGGGTTCTTCCAGTCCCTGATCTGGTTGATTGCCATTACAAGGATCATGACGCACCTGGAAAACCCGATAGCATATATTGCATATGCCATTGGGTTTGGCCTGGGCACCTACGTGGGGATGGTACTTGAGGGAAAGCTTGCCCTGGGATACGACCTTGTAAGAGTGATCACAAAGGCCGACGCAGGCGATCTCGTTATTTTGCTGCGGGAAAAGGGATTTCCTGTTACCGAGGTGACTGGAAAGGGAAGGGAGGGAGAAGTAGGTATACTTTATGTCATATTGAAAAGGAAGGCTCTCAGGGAGGTGATAAATATAATTAAGAGATTCAATCCCAACGCATTCTATACTATCGAAGACATGCGCTTCGTCAGTAGCTCCGCGATCCTTTCATCCAGCAGAAAGTCACACCGTTTCCGCCGCGGTCACCGGTAAAACGTGGATTCCAACCAAGCCTCCGATATGATGTCGATTCCGCCGGGACAACTGTTAATCCTTTGGACTTACCTAATTTTTGAGGTAAATCCGAACAAATAGAGTGTCAATAGTAATCTTTCTGCCTACCCTTTTTTCGGACTTCCCGGAGGTCACACATTTGTTACTAATTCGCAAAGTGGTGACTTTTGAATAATGATCAAACATATTATAAATCCTTATATAACATTGTTATTCAAGTCATTACAGATAACCTCTCAACAACCATGATTGGTTCAGGAAGTTACATTATTGAAAAAACTCACATCTCTGTTACTTTCTGTTTTCCCGAAAAAGGTAACCTGTTTTTTTATGCATCTCACTTGTCGAATCCCTGCAATCTGGGATCCACAGGCAACGCAGGAGAATCAAAATGAAATTTTGGGGTAAGTCCAATTAATCCTGAATATATTAACTTTGTCACCCGAAACGAGTAACAAACATAAGGAGCAGAGAAAAACATAAAGAGCAGAGAAAAACATAAAGAGCAGAGAAAAACATAAAGAGCAGAGAAATGGAAAAGAAACTATACCCGCTCAGGTTTAAACCGATCATAAAGGATAAGATCTGGGGCGGGACCAGGCTCAGGGACGTACTGGGGAAAGCAGCATCGGACAAAGCTGGCGAGAGCTGGGAGATCTCCGGGGTTACCGGTGATATTTCAGTAGTGTCGAACGGATTCCTTGCAGGCAACAACATCCAGGAACTGGTGGAGATCTATATGGGAGACCTGGTCGGAGACAAGATCTATGAAAAGTTCGGACTGGAATTCCCCCTGCTGATCAAGTACATCGATGCCAACGAGATCCTTAGTGTCCAGGTGCATCCCGACGATGCGCTGGCTAGATCGAGGCACCACTCCAACGGTAAAACCGAAATGTGGTACATTATGGAATCGGGAAACGGTGAGGTGATCTGCGGGTTTAACAGGGAACTGGACAGGGAAGAGTACCTGAAACATCTGAACAACGGAACACTTAAAGAGATCCTCAATTTCCAAAAACCTGTTCCGGGAGAGATATACTACATACCTTCGGGCCGGATCCACGCCACGGGGAAAGGGATATTGCTGGCAGAGGTACAGCAGACCTCCGACGTCACCTACCGGATATATGACTGGGACAGGGTGGACAGTGAGGGTAAATCCCGGGAGCTGCATACGGACCTGGCCCTGGATGCCATCGATTTCCAGTACCACAGGGAGCATACGGCCCCTTATAAATCTTTGGAAAACAGTACGGTAAACGCGGTGGACTCCCCATACTTCAATGTTGGAGTGATCAGTTTTGACCAGCTGGTGGAAAAAGATTTCAACCTGATAGATTCATTTGTAATATATATGTGCGTTGAGGGATCGGCCGCTATCACCTACTCCGGGGGAATGGAAATGATCAAGAAAGGGGAAACGATCCTCATACCGGCTGAGATGAAGAACCTGGCCATTATACCTTCGGAACACACAACTCTTCTGGAGGTTTACATCAAATAGAGCAGCGTGAGCACCACACAGGACAGTTCGGGAATCAAACAGGACAGTTCGGGAATCAAACAGAACAGTTCGGGCATTACCAAAGCCGAATTCGTTACCAGCAGCACCAGTGTATCTGGCTGCCCGAAGGATCCCATCCCCGAGTATGCCTTTATCGGCCGGTCGAACGTGGGAAAATCCTCCCTGATCAATATGCTGGTGGAGCGCAAGAAACTGGCAAAGACCTCATCCACCCCCGGAAAGACCAGACTGATCAATCATTTCAGGATAAACGATGAATGGTTCCTGGCCGACCTGCCAGGGTACGGCTATGCCAAAGTGTCAAAAAAGGCGAGGGAATCATTTGCAAAAATGATCGGGGATTATGCCACCCGGCGTGAGAACCTGGTCTGTTTCTTCGTGCTGGTGGATGCACGCATCCCCCCCCAGCAGCTGGACCTGGATTTCATCGGGTGGCTTGGCAACAACAACCTTCCCTTTGTCATTATCTATACCAAAGTGGATAAGGTGACCCAGAAGGAGAAGTCAAAAAATATCAGGCTCTTGAAAGAGGAACTTTCCGAAACATGGGAGGAACTGCCCCTGATTATCGAGTCAAGTGCGGTGAAAGGAACAGGTCGCAGGGAGATCCTGGGATTTATCAACAATACCAATACAAAACTTCGCTGAATCGCTCCTCAAACATCCAGGAAATAGAGGATGTTCTTCACCAGAAGTGCCGGCTGCTCTGCATGTAGCCAGTGACCTGCTCCGGGAATAGTCACAATGTCTGCCATGGGAAAGACTGATTTAATCAGCTGGTGATCCTCTGCCCTGATGTAATCCGAACTGGCACCTGAAATAAAAAGTGTCGGGAATCCCGTTATCCCGCCTTCAGCAATCACCCTTTCAATATCCGGTAGCGTGTCCATGATCTTATCCAGGTTTGCACGAATCGCTTCCAGATTGATTCGCCAGTAAAACGTCCCATCCTTTTCCCTCCTTAAATTTTTCAACAGGAAACTCCGCACACGTTCCGATCCGATACTGGGCCTCAGTGCAATATCCGCCTCCTCCCTGCTTTCAAAACGGCTCAGATCCAGTTCCAGCATGGCATCTATCATCTTTTCATGGTCGGCCGCCCCGTGGGAATCCAGTGCCAGGTCGTTGTAATCCCTGGGGGCAATATCCACAGATATCAGGGAGAGAATCCTTTCGGGGCAACCAAAGGCAAAATCCATGATGGTTTTCCCACCCATGGAGTGTCCTATCAGGATCGCCTTATCTATTCTGCGGGCATCCATAAATTCTCAAAGATCATCCCGCATGGAGGGGTAGTCATGAATGTCGGAGTGTGGGGACTGACCATGGTTCCTCTGATCCACCACATAAACCTCGAACCGGTCTGACAGGTCCCGTGCAATGGAAACCCAGTTGTCACCCGAACCGTAAAGCCCGTGAACGATTATCAGCGGGGGACCGGCCTTACCATATTTCCGATAATAGAGTTCCATCGATTATTTATTCGATTGATCCGGTTTTTTGACCCGGTTTTTTGATCCAGTCTGTTCTTTGACCCGGTTTTTTGATCCAGTCTGTTCTTTGACCCGGTTTTTTGACCCGGCTCTTTGATCCAGTCTGTTTTTCCGGGGTACCTCATCGATTCTGCCCTTCCATATACCTGGATGAAAGTTCGGCGATAAGTACCCTGATGGAATCAAATGCTTTCGAGGTATCTTCCGTTATAGGGGTTTTCTTCAGCTTTAAGATCAGTAGTCCGTACAATCCGTTCATTGCCAGCTGGATATCATTCTCGTTTAGGTATCCTGAACGCATGCGAAGAGCCTCCAGGTTGGGTTGTGCCCTTTTGTATGCCTCTTTGTAGGAGGTATCGATCCCCTTTTCAAGAAGCTGGTGATGCATTTCATGCAGCTTTCCTACCGAATTTTCCAGCAAACTGATATGTCCGCTCTCCTCCTTCCCCTCATCCCGCATCCTGGCGATCAACGATTTATACCATTCCCGCATCTCCCTTTTCACATCATAGGGTACATCGAATTTACTGATCAGGGTATTTTCGATGCTGTCCAGGTCAAGGTTGTTGGCACGGATCATATCCTCCACCTGGTACATATATAATATATATTCGGCAATATTCTCTTTTTTCTTCTTTTCGGCAATAATCATAAAATACTAGGTGTTAATGGTTAGTGGTTATTAGTTAGTTGTTGGGGAATAGGGTGTTAAATCGTTTGGGTCTCAGATCGTTTGGGTGTTAAATCGTTTGGGTCTCAGATCGTTTGGGAAAAGTTAGTCGCGGAGCTGACGGAGGTACATCTGGATCGTATTCTGAAGACCATAATAAAGGGCATCGGCGATGAGGGCGTGACCGATGGAGACCTCTTTGAGCCACGGTATGTTCTGTTTCAGGAAGCGCAGGTTGTCCAGGTTAAGGTCGTGCCCGGCGTTCAGGTCCAGCCCCATATCCCGGGCCACGGTGGCCGCGTTCACAAACGGCTTTATCGCTGCTCCGGGATCCTTTGGATAACCGGTCGCATAGGGTTCTGTATAAAGTTCAACCCTGTCGGTCCCCACCTTTGCCGCCCCCTCCACAAACCGGGTTTCCGTCCCCACAAAGATCGATGTGCGGATGCCGTGCTTCTGGAATTCTCTGATCACATCCACCAGGAAATCATGGTTTTTCAGGGTATCCCATCCTTCTGAGGAGGTAATGGCATCGGGAGGATCGGGCACCAGGGTAACCTGGTGTGGCTTCACCGAGGTTACCAGCTTTATGAAAGGTTCAGAAGGGTAGCCTTCGATATTGAACTCGGTTGTCACCAGCGGTTTCAGCAACTCCACATCCCTGTACCGGATATGGCGCTCATCTGGCCTGGGATGAACGGTGATCCCCTGTGCCCCGAACTGTTCACAGTCAACCGCCACCTTCTGTACATCGGGTATGTTCCCTCCCCTGGCATTCCTCAGGGTGGCTATTTTATTGATATTTACACTCAGTTTTGTCACAATATTTAATTTTGTCGCATCAAAATTACAGAATATTCACACATTATAATATTGACTATCACTAATGATGTTGTTAATCCACGTAGAGATGTAATCTTGCCCCCAATCCTTTATGGATGATCCTCATTAATGTTGAGAATCTGATATCGCTTGCGTCATGCTCAATTCTGCTAATATAGGATTTTGTAGTGCCACACTTTTCAGCTAATTGCTAAAGAAGCAGGGTTGTTGTATAGGAACTGCCTTAAATTCTAACTTTGACGATGTAATGAGGGAATATATCAGCGAATAATCAACTCCTGCAGACTGCGTTTGGGAACGTGGTGAACATTGTTCTTGTCTCTCCAGTATTTGATATCGCCCCCGGAAACCTCATCGATGACAACCTCTTCGGCAGGTTCGCCCAGTGCCAGGACCTGGATGATCTTATAGCGTTCGGGGATATTCAGGATGGACCGTAACTTCTCCCGTTGTATGGATGCAACGATACAGCCTCCGAATCCCTGTTCAACTGCTGTGAGCATCATGCTCTGTGCCGCGATGCCATCGTCGCACCACCAGTCATCGGTCAGGTCCAGGTCTACCAGTTGTACGATATAGGCCGCGGGCCGCTCACCCTCGGAGGGTCCCGGCCACTCCTTCATATACCCTGCCCAGGCAAGGGTGGGAAAGATCCTTTCGCACTCGGCGGGATCATTGAACAACATATACCTGAGAGGTTGCATGTTCCGGGCCGAAGCGGACAACCTGGCAGCATCCACCATTTCGTGAAGCAGGTCGGGGGATACGGGAACACTCTGATCAAACCTCCTGTAAGAACGGTTCTTTAAAATTAGGTCTTTTATCATATTTAGTGGTTAGTAGTTAATATTTAATTAGTTATCAATCAATTGGTTAGCGCACTGCGCACTTCTGCGCACTATGCACTACGAACTTCTATACACTGTCCACTATGCACTGCGCACTTCTATGCACCACTAACTTAATAACTTCTAACAACAATAAATAACCGGATGGCTATTTATTGTTATACATATTCATAGTGCGCTCCAAGCCTATCACTCCGAATGATTTGATTATCTCCCCTGCCATCTGCATTCGCCCGGGAAGCTGTTGTTCCTGCTCTCCGGTCCAGCCGCCCAGCACATAGTCCACCTGCTGACCGGGATGGAAATCATCGCCTATGCCAAATCTCAAACGTGCATATCCGCTGGTCCCCAGTATTGTATTAATATGGGCAAGCCCGTTATGGCCTGCATCTCCCCCCCTGGCCCGAAGGCGCATGGTGCCGAAAGGGAGGGCTATGTCATCCACCACAACCAGGAGATTCTCCATCGGGAGCTTCAGCTTCTTCAGCCAGTACCTGACCGCATTTCCGCTCAGGTTCACGAAAGTGGATGGTTTCAGCAACCAGTAGCTGCGGGCACGGTATTTCATTTCACATACGAATCCATAACGTTTGTCCTGAAAAGAAATATTGGACGCCCCGGCAAGGGCATCCAATATGTCAAATCCAATGTTATGTCGCGTATGAGCGTACTCCGGTCCTATGTTTCCCAATCCTGTTACAAGGTATTTCATAGGCAAGAGCTCTTAGAGTTTCAGATCTGTCTTAAAGGTCCTGTAGTTCTTAAAGGTCCTGAAGTTCTTAAAGGTCCTGAAGTTCTTAAAGGTCTCAAAGTTCTTTCAGGGCAAAAGGCTAACCCTCACTTTCTGTTTCTTCATCCGATGCGGCTTCCCCGGCGGGTGCTTCAGCTCCTTCTTCTCCTTCAGCCACTTCTTCACCTTCAGCTTCTACCTCTTCAATCTCCATACCCTTACTTACACGTGACGATACAACAGCATAAATCATGGAACGGGCAGGATCAAGGATCTCCAGGTTATCGTACGTCAGGTCCCCTATCTTGATCACATCACCGATTTCAACGTCAGTGATGTCTATGTCAAGTGTATCGGGAAGGTGATCGATAAGGCCGCGAACCTTCAGAACCCTCCTTCTCTGGCGGGGTTTACCACCTGCCTTAATACCGGCAGCGGCTCCGACCAGTCTGATCGGAAGCTCTACAATTACAGGTTTATCAGCCGAAACCTCAACAAAATCTATATGATTCAGGCTGTCGGATACCGGGTTAAATTGCAGTTCCTGTAAAACGGCCCTGTAAGAATCACCATTTATCTTCAGATCAATAATGTATGCATCGGGTGTGTAAACGATATGCCTGAAATCATTTTCATGTGCATGGAAGTGGATCACTTCGGCACCTCCGTACATTACACATGGGACATGACCGGCTTTTCTCAGTTCCCGGGTAGATTTTTTACCCAGTTCGGTGCGCTTTTCTGCGCTGATTGAAATTGTTTTCATTTTGTTGTGCTACTCAGAATTAAATTGAATATTAATTCCCCATCACACTGTGGGAAAAATTGCCTTTCTGGCAAAACGGCTGCAAATGTAATGATTTAATTTAGAAATGTGTCGCTGATGGACTTATAATTGTATACTTTGTCGATCACATCGGCGAAATGGTCGGCCACAGATATTACTTTGATCTTTTCACTTTTACGTTTCAGGGGGATCGTATCGGTAACTATCACCTCATCGATGGGCGATTGTTCGATCCTTTCATAGGCCGGACCGGACAGTACCGGATGCGTGGCCACTACCCGGACACTCTTAGCCCCTTCGCTCTTCATCATTCCGGCTGCAAAAGTGATGGTCCCGGCTGTATCCACCATGTCATCAACAATGACCACGTTCTTTCCCTCAATATCGCCGATGGCTTTGATTTCCTCCACCACATTGGGTTTCTTGCGAAGTTTATAGCAGATCACCATGCTCGCGTTCACAAACCTTGAATAGGCATTGGCACGCTTGGTACCGCCCATATCGGGAGCCGCGATGGCCAGGTTATCCATCTTAAGACTTTTAATATAAGGTACAAACAGGGCAGAAGCGTAAAGGTGGTCCACCGGTACATCAAAAAAACCCTGAAGCTGGTCAGCGTGCAGATCCATGGTCATTATCCGGTTCACCCCTGCCGCAGTTAAAAGATTGGCTACAAGCTTGGCCCCAATTGCCGACCTCGGACGGTCCTTGCGGTCCTGCCGTGCAAACCCGAAATAGGGAATAACTGCAACCACACTGTCAGCCGATGCGCGCTTGGCTGCATCGATCATCATAAGCAACTCCATAAGGTTGTCGCCCGGTGGGAAAGTTGACTGTACAATAAATACCGTACATCCCCTGACACTCTCATCGTAAGCGGGTTGAAACTCCCCGTCACTGAACTGAAAAACTGTTGTACGGCCGAGCTGCGTTCCAAAACTGGTGGCAATTTTTTCGGCCAGGTAGGTTGAGGCTCTGCCTGAAAAGAATTTTATAGGTGGATTGTGATTCATTGTTGGCTGTTGGCAGTAAAAGTAGAATTTTTATTCTGAACCAACCGACTCTCTTAATAATTTTTTGATATTGCGCCCCCAGAATTTAAATTGTCCAAAAGTGAACAAAATGTTAAAAGGTATGTTATTTAGAACAGTAATAAATAACCTTAACCATAGAGAAACAAGATGCCGGAAAGAAAACCCACCATATTACTGATTGAAGATGACCGTAGCATGGGTCCGATGTTAAAGGACTCTCTTGAACTGAAGAACTACCTGGTCGATCTCGAATACAGGGGGGACAGAGCATTACAATTATTCCAGGCCGCAAAATATGATATCATCATTATTGATGTGGTTTTGCCGGGAATAAGCGGGCTTGACCTGGCCAAGAAAATCAGGGAAACTGATTATACCACCCCTATTTTGTTTATGTCGGCAAAAGACCAGGACAAAGACATGATCCTGGCATACTGCTCAGGTGGAGACGATTATATAGTAAAGCCATTTACAGTGACCGAGCTATCATTAAGGATTTATGCATTACTGAGGCGCAGCAAGCCTTCACTGGTGGAAGATGCAATGCCAGAAACGGTCGAATTCGGAAAATTCACCTTCGATTATCCAAACCGGGTTCTCCAGTCTACTGATGAGGTGGTCAACCTGACCAAAAAAGAGGCCGAAGTACTCCGGATGCTGGCCTCCAATATAAATAAGGTGGTAAGGCGGGAAAAAGTGCTGACCGATGTCTGGGGTGAGAACGATTATTTTATGGGCAGAAGCATGGATGTCTATATTGCCCGCTTAAGAAAGAAACTTGCCGAAGACAATAATGTATCCATAGTGAACGTGCACCGGTTGGGCTTCAAGCTGGAGGTGAACGGAAGTGTGACCAGTCATTCCGCGTAAGGATCTGTCGGCGCAAGGGTCATTCCGCGTAAGGATCTGTCGGCGCAAGGTTCAGTCTACGTACGTTTCTTTAATTACCCTTTTCAGTTTACGGATCTCATTCTGTGTAAGGCTTCCGAGCTTTTTTTGAATCCATGTCCGGTCTATGGACGTTAACTGGTCCGC